>NZ_PQMX01000044.1:0-54447 GCF_004368385.1 Burkholderia sp. B10
TGCAGAAGCGCATCGAGATCGCGAACTACGAGAAGGCGATCCAGTCGGCGTTCCGCGAGGTGTCGGACGGTCTTGCCGCGCGCGGCACGTACGATCTGCAGATCGCCGCGCTCGAGCGCAACGAGCATGCGCAGCAGCGTCGCTTCGATCTGTCGGACCTGCGTTACAAGAACGGTGTCGACAGCTATCTGTCGGTGCTGACCGCGCAGACGGATCTGTATTCCGCGCAGCAGTCGCTGATCAGCGCGCGCCTCGCGCGCTGGACCAACCTCGTCGATCTGTATCGTGCGCTGGGCGGCGGCTGGATCCAGCACGCCGGCGAGACGCCGCGCGCGCCGGATGCGTCGGCCGATTAGCGCCCGGCGTGGTCATCCGGCTGGAGCGGTAAACGTCGAAACAGGGAGGCCGACCACGCCGGGACCGAAGCGATGTGCGGAGCGGACAGCTGCACCGAGACGATGTTCACGATGGCGAGACTGGATGGCTTCGTGCCAGCCGATCGTCCGCTGCGCCCGATTCCGCCGTCGGCGAATCCGCGTGGCTCCGGTATCAGATTGACTATAATCGCGCATCATTTGATACCTGCCAGGGAGCCGCCATGTTGCTCGTCACCCCTGAAGCCGTGGCTGCGGTCATGGAGTTGCAGCCGGTCCCGCACACGCTGGCGGAATTGGAGGCGCTCGTGCGCGACGGCCTGCCGAAGTCTGCGCCGTCCCTTCCGTCGTCGTCCGGGCAGCGTTCGACGTGCTGGTGAATCCGGCACATCCCGACGCGGCGCGAATCGTCGTGACAGATCCTCGACCCGTGGTGTGGGATGAACGCCTCTTTGCCATGCCACTGGCCGGGCAGTCATAGAAGTCGATGGTGGTCTGCCGCGGCTTCATACAAATAGCTGGGTCTTTGCAATGCCGCGCTCAGTGACAACCTTATTGCGCGGCGTGCAGCCTCACGACTTCCGCAGGGTTTCGGATGTCTGGTCAACGGCGACGGGCGAGGCGACATCTCCGCATCCCCGACGGTGGCGGCTTTATTTTGGTCTACGAGCGATGCATGACGTCGCCCGCCTCGGAATCGGGGCTACATGACACCGCGTCCCGTGGCATCCCGCTGCAGACCGCCGCGTCCACGAGATTTTTCAAGAATCCGACGCATTTGCCGTAATCTCGATAGACCCTTAACCTTTTCCTCGTCGTGGCGGGGATACCGCGTTGACGACGGCGATGAAAGTCGATCTGGCTACCCTCTACCTTCTAGTGATCGGCACCTTGTGGGCCAGTTCCGCCATGACATATTGGGAGCACGTATCGCATCCCAAGCGCAGCAACGAACTGCGAATGCTGGCGGCCGGATATGCGACGCTCGGGATCGGTTGCGCCGTGGCCGCGTTCCGGCTTGAACTGCTGGGCGCCGCGGGCGCGGCTGTAAGCAATCTCGTGATTCTGAGCGGCTATCTACTGGTTCTGCGCGCTGTGGCAATGTTCAACGGCCGGCGGTATCTCGCAGGCTCGATCGGCCTGCTGATCTTGATGGGGTTGACCTGGGCGGCGGCCGGCGCGCGCGGGCAGGCCGCCGTATGGCTCTATGCCAGCGCGCTGCCCATCGCGCTCGTCTCCGCGATGACGGCCCTCGAACTGACACGACGCGACGGGATGCCGGCCGTTCAAGCTCGACGCGTCGCTGTGGCGGTGACGGGCGTCCATGCACTGTTCTACGCTGCCAGAGCCTTCGTCCTGCCTTGGGTGGTCCCGGTCTTTGGAGCGAGCGCACTGTCGATTTCGAGCAAGATCACGATGTACGAAGGCGTGCTCTATTCGGTCGTTTTGCCGATGACGCTACTTCGGCTCACCCGCGAGGAGGTTCACGGCGAACTCCTGCAAGAGTCCCGTACGGATTACCTGACGCGCCTGGGAAATCGCAGGCTGTTCTTCGAAGAGGGGGAGCGAATCATCAACGATTGCGCGATACGTCGACGCCCGGTCACGCTCCTTGCATTTGATCTCGACCACTTCAAGAAGATCAACGATCGCTATGGGCACAAAACCGGCGACGAGGTGCTGAGATCGTTCGCGGGCGTGGTTCGCGCCAGTACCGACGCGAACACGATTCTGGCGCGCATCGGTGGTGAAGAATTCGCTGCTCTGCTGCCCGATCACGACAGCCATCGCGCGAACGAGATCGGCGAAAGCATTGCGAGCCAGTTTGCCAGGATGGTCCACAGCGCCGACGATCATCGGATTTCCGCAACCGTCAGCATTGGCCTGGCGACGTCGAATTCCGAGGTGCCTTCACTCACCGATTTGCTCGCAGCGGCAGATCAGGCGCTATATCGGGCGAAGTCGCAAGGCGGCAGTCAGCTGATTCATCATGCTGAAGGACGATAGCTAGACCAAGCCACACCTTGGCGTATCACTCCGAAGGATGGCACAGCATGCTGATCAGCTTGTCGCGGTACAGGTTCTTCTCCGCCGGATTGCGCTGTACGCAGACGTGGAGATTGCGCTGAGACCAGGGCTCGATTAGCGGGATGACCGCGACCTTGCCTTCGTCGGATGATTCAATCGCCGTCCGCGGAACGATGCCGATTCCGGCTCCCGACGATACGAGCCGAGCGATAGCCCGATAACCGGATACCTGCACGCGAATGTCGAGTCGTCCGTCGAGCGCGGCGGCATGATTCACCAGAAAGGTGTGCAGCGCAGCCCCTGATTGCAGACTGATGAACGGCTGACCCAGGCACGCCGCGAAGCTGACTTCGCTTTGCCTCGCGAGCGCGTGCGTCACGGGCGCGAGCAAGACCAGCTGGTCCTTCTTGTACGGTACGAATCGCAGCGCCGAATGCTCGGATTCCAATGCCACCACACCCACGTCCGCTCGACCGGCCACCACGGCGCCCACGATGTCGTGGCTGAGTCTTTCTTCCAGTGTGATGCGCACGCTCGGGAACGCCGCGAAGAAACGAGCGAGATCGTCCGGCAGATGGGAGCTGATCGCGTTGTTGTTGGCGAATACGGTGACGTGCCCGGTCAGTCCTTCGGCGAAAGGCAAAAGATCCGAGCGCATCTGGTCGAGTTGAGCGAGACAACGCCGTGCGTGCTCCACGAGCACCTGGCCCGCCGCCGTCAGCGCGACGCCTCTCGGATGCCGGCTCAGCAACGTCACGCCTACCGAGTCTTCAAGATTCTTCACGCGAAGGCTCGCGGACGATGGCGCAAGGTGGCAGCGTTCAGCGCCGCGCGAGACGTTGCCCTCTTCGGCGACGGCGACGAACACCTTCAGGTCAGTCAAGTCATAGCTCATCGTGTTCGAATTTCGCGAAGATGATGCCGGCTTTATAGCACAGGAGTACTAGCTGGCATGCATGCCGGCGATTGCTGCATTGCACGATTTCGTTAATCACGAACGATCCCTTCGTGAAATCTCGCTGTAATCGACCGCGGCGTTTTCCGATACTGATAGCCATCATCCCAACTCAGGAAGGCAGTGATGGTCGCATCAGTTGCTGAAACACCGTCGGCGAAGCCGCTCGCCGGCGTAGTCGTCGTCTCCATCGAACAAGCCCTGGCCGCGCCTCTGTGCACCGGTCGCTTGGCCGAAATGGGGGCGCGAGTCATCAAGATCGAGCGCGCGGAAGGCGATTTCGCGCGTGGCTACGACGCGGCCGCGAACGGCCAATCGTCGTATTTCGTGTGGACGAATCGCGGCAAGGAATCGGTCGTGCTGGACTTCAAGGACGCCGATGACGCCGCGCTCCTGCATCGGCTGATTGCGCAGGCCGACGTCTTCGTTCAGAACCTGGCTCCCGGCGCATTGGATCGAGCTGGATTCGGCAGTGAAAAACTGCGCGAAATGCACACGGGTCTGATCACGTGCGATATCAGCGGCTACGGCACGAACAACGCCGCGAGCAATCTCAAGGCGTACGACCTTCTCGTGCAGTGCGAAAGCGGTCTCGCGGGTATCACGGGCGCACCGGATGCGTGCGGGCGCGTGGGCGTTTCCATCTGCGACATCGGCGCGGGGATGAACGCGACCATTGCAGTGCTGTCGGCGCTCGCGCTTCGCTCGAGCACGGGCAAGGGCTCGGGTGTCTCGGTTTCGTTGTTCGACGGCGCGGCGGACTGGATGACGATTCCCTATGTTCACCAGGTTTACGGAAACGGAGCGCCTACGCGTCAGGGGCTGAAGCATCCTTCCATTGCGCCGTATGGCGCTTTCAAGACCAACGACGGCGACGACATCGTCATCAGCATTCAGAACGAGCGCGAGTGGCGCCAGTTCTGCTCGGCGTTCCTGCAGCAACCGGACGTGGCAGAAGACTCGCGCTTCTCGTCCAACACGAAGCGCGTGCAAAACCGCGAAGCCCTCGATCGGGTGATTGCCGAAGCGTTCGCGAGGCTCGACTCCAGTGAAGCACTGCAACGCCTGGCAGCTTCGAACACCGCCTACGGTCAGGTTCGCTCGGTTGCCCAGATGGCTGAACACCCTGCGCTGCGGACGTGGCCGATGACGGTCGACGGCGAAGAATTGCGCATGATTGCGCCGGCGGTTCGCGCGCCGTGGGACAGCCGGCACTTTGATGCAGCGCCTCGATTGGGTGAACACACGGAGCGCATTCGGGCCGAGTTCGCCACGAAGCAAGTGGGAGAATTCGCATGAGCGGCGTCGATATTGCGCACCTGCGCGAATGGATCGGCAAGAGCGAGTGCAGCCGTGACGTCCTGTCGTCGCGTCACGCGCGGCTGATGGCCGCGACGCTCGGCATTCCGCAGTCCGGCTTCGTCGACGGCGCACGCTTGCCTCCGCTTTGGCATTGGCTCTATTTCCTGAGCGGTGAGGCGCCTTCGGCGCTCGGCCGAGATGGACACCCCGCACGAGGCGGCTTCCTGCCTCCCGTGCCGTTGCCGAACCGCATGTGGGCCGGCGGCAAGCTCGAATTTCATGGCGACCTGCCGCTTGGCGCAGAAGTGGAAAGGCGTTCAAGCATCGCATCGGTCGAACACAAACAAGGACGCAGTGGCGAACTCGTCTTCGTGACCGTCCTGCATGAAGTCGTGCGCGAAGGGGAGGTGCTTGTCACCGAGCACCACGACATTGTCTACAAGGAAGCGTCGAAGGCCGGTGCTACACCTGCGCAAACGAACATGCCGCCACCGCAGCGGACGCGTCGCGTGAAACCCGATTCGACGATGCTGTTCCGCTACTCCGCGCTGACGTTCAACGGCCATCGCATTCATTACGACGCCGACTACTGCCGAGCGGTCGAAGGCTATCCGAATCTCGTGATTCACGGCCCCCTCAACGCAACGCTCCTTGCGAGCTTCGCCGAGGAAGTGAGCGGACGTCGCCTGAAGCAGTTCCATTATCGCGGCGTTCAGCCGTCGCTACTGGGCAACGAATTGGAGCTCAACGCCGCGCCAGACGGCGACCAGCTCGTCGTCTGGGTGAGCTTGCCCGGCGGTGCAGTGTCCATGCGAGCCGAAGCCTCGTTCTGAACGCACACACGCCTGCCTCGACAAAATTTCTCAAGATTGGAGACATAGATGCACCCGAACGCCCGTCATGGTCAGGCCGTTGCCTCGACCCAGTCGAAGGACTCGAAGCGCATTGAGCGCCGCGCCGCAATCGCAAGCGTCATAGGCACCACGATCGAGTGGTACGACTTCTTCATCTACGGCACCGCAGCCGCCCTGATTTTCCCGAGGCTGTTCTTTGCACACGGCAGCTCGGAAGGCCTCATGGAGTCGTTCGCCACGATTTTCGTGGGCTTTCTGTCGCGCCCCTTGGGCGGCGCCATCTTCGGGTACATGGGCGACCGTGTGGGCCGCAAATCGACGCTCGTCGCCACGCTGACCTTGATGGGCGTCGCGACGTTGCTCGTGGGCTTGCTGCCCACCACGCAACAGATCGGACCCGCTGCCGGCTGGCTGCTCGTCGGACTTCGGTTCCTCCAGGGAATCGGCGTAGGCGGCGAGTGGGGCGGCGCCGTGCTCCTCTCGATGGAGAGTCATCAAGGCAAGCGTCGCGGCTTCATGGCGTCGCTGCCGAATGTCGGCGTACCGCTCGGCCTCGTCATCTCGGTGCTGGTCTGGAGCGTCTGCAGCCGCTTGAGCGGCGACTCGCTGATGGACTTCGGCTGGCGAGTTCCCTTCTATGCAAGCGGTGTGCTTCTGGTGTTCGGCCTGCTGATTCGCATGGGCGTGCCGGAGACCAGGGATTTCGTCGAGGCCAACCAGTCGGTCGACCGCACCAGGAGTCCTGTTCGGGAAGCCATTAGAACCGAGTGGAAGGCGATATTGCTGTCGGCACTCGTCCGTCCCGGCGAACAGGCCGCGTTCTACATGCTCACGTCGTTCGCCATGCTGTACGGCTCGAAGAACCTCGGCCTCGGCAAGGGGTTCATCCTGAACGCGGTGTTGATTGCCGCCGTTGTCGCGTGTTTCGCGTTGCCGTACTTTGGGCATCTGGCGGACCGTATCGGCCGTCGCAAGACCTACATGTCGGCAGCCGTCTGCATGATGCTGTTCGCTTTCCCGTACTTCGCGTTGCTCAATACGAAGATTCCGCTCGCCGTCATTGCGGGCACGGTCATCATCATGGTCATTCATGCGGCGCTCTACGGGTCGCAGGCCGCCTTCATCGCCGAGTCGTTTCCTCCCGGCATTCGCTACAGCGGTGCGTCGCTCGGATACCAGGGCGCCTCGATCATTGCCGGCGGCCCCGCGCCGATGATTTCGCTGTGGCTGTTTCAGACGTTCCATTCCGCATACGCCGTTGCCGCTTTTCTCGCGGCCATGTCTCTCGTCAGCGCCTGCGCCGCGTTCTTCCTCGGCCGGCAACGGACGGTCGAACCGAAGGCGGTATCGGAGCGTCTCGTAGAGGCTGCGCACTAAGGAAAGCAGCGGGCGCTCTCGATCGCTTGTCGCGATGCCACTGCGGTCGCGTCTCATCAGGACGCCCGCTCACCTCCAGGACAAATCTTATGTATCCGAGATCCTATTTGTTCGTTCCCGGCAATCGACCGGAACGATTCGACAAGGCGTGCGCTGCGGGCGCAGACGCAGTCATCCTCGACCTTGAAGACGCCGTGCCATCCACCGCGAAAGCGCAGGCTCGTGACGCCGTCGTGTCGTGGCTTGGAAAAGGCGGGCGAGCGTACGTCCGAGCGAACGCGGTCGGTACCGCGTGGTACCAGGACGATATAGCGGCCCTTCGGACCTGCCCGAGCCTGCAGGGCATCGTGGTCCCCAAGGCCGAGCGAGCCGACCTGCTCTCGAACCTCGCGAACGAGATCTCCGATGAAGCGGTGTTGCTGCCGCTCATCGAGACCGCGGTTGCATTTGACGACCTCCGCTCGCTGGCGAAGGCGCCGAAAGTCGCGCGCCTCTTGTTTGGCACCTTGGACTTTCAGGTCGACACCGGTATTCAAGGTGACGGCGATGAACTCGTGTATTTCCGCTCACAACTGACCATCGCGTCACGGATTGCCGGCATCGCGGCCCCGGTGGACGGAGTCACTGCTGCAATCGATGACGCTCAGCGGATCCGCAGCGACACGGTTCGAGCCCGCAATCTCGGTTTCAGGGGCAAGCTGTGCATCCACCCAAAACAGATCGAGCATGTACACGCGGCTCTGCGCCCTTGCCCGGAAGAGCTCGCGTGGGCGCGACGAGTCCTTGCTGCCGTTCAGGAAAGCGACGGCTCGGCCATTAGCGTCGATGGAAAAATGGTGGACGCTCCTGTCATTGCCAAAGCGAACGACATCGTAAGCAGTTCGGCCAGCGCATGCGATCTTCTTCCTGAAATGCCTGCGCATTCCCAGGAATTCCACGTTGAACGATAGAGGAGGGGATCGAGGTTTCCGGACGGAGTGGGGCGTCGGTCGGCTAGACCGTCAGGACATCGACGCGGCGCTGACGAAGATCGTCGACAAGCGCTCCTGCCGAGCGCGCCAGCCGGCCAACGTTATGACGCAGCCCGATTAATTTATCGCTTTATATCGCTTGGGATACCGGGATCGGCGGAACAGAATGCCCGCTGCCGGAACGCAATCACGTCAGCCTGTCGACGCGCCCGCGTTCCGTCGAAATCCTGCCGATCGCGAATGCACCAGCCTGGGCTCCGGCTCCACGCCGGCCTCGGCGTGCATTCCGCCAAACCCCAAGGAATGCGATGAGTTCGATCGATCTAAGCCCTGCCACACCGGTTTCCGCTCCCATCCGCTCGGCCAGCGACGTCGCGCGCCTGATCAATACCGTGGACAGTTCGGTCAGCCATGCGCGGATGATCGTGCTGCTGGCGCTCGGCGGCGTGTTTCTCGACGCGTACGACCTCACGACGCTGTCCTACGGCATCGACGACGTCGCGCGCGAATTCGGGCTGACGCCCGCGCTGACCGGGCTCGTCGGTTCGGCGATCATGATCGGCACGATCTTCGGCAGCCTGATCGGCGGCTGGCTGACCGACCGGATCGGCCGCTATCAGGTGTTCATGGCCGACATGCTGTTCTTCGTGGTCGCGGCGATCGCGGCCGGCCTCGCGCCGAACGTCTGGGTGCTGATCGCGGCCCGCTTCGTGATGGGGCTCGGCGTCGGCATCGACCTGCCCGTCGCGATGGCGTTTCTCGCGGAATTCTCGAAGTTCAACGGGCGCGGCAACAAGGCGTCGCGGCTCGCGGCGTGGTGCCCGATGTGGTACGTCGCGTCGTCGGTCTGCTTCCTGCTGATCTTCGGCCTGTATTTCCTGTTGCCGGCCGAGCATGCGGGATGGCTGTGGCGCGCATCGCTGATCTTCGGGGCGGTGCCGGCGCTCGTCATCATCCTGTTCCGCAACCGGTTCATGAACGAATCGCCGCTGTGGGCCGCGAACCAGGGCGACCTGGCCGATGCCGCGCGCATCCTGCGCGAGTCGTACGGCATTCACGCGCATGAGGCCGACGATGCGCGGCGCGAGCCGAGTCCGCCGCCCGTGCGGATCCGCGTGCTGTTCCAGCGCCCGTATCTCGGCCGCACGATCGTCGCCAGCGCGATGAACCTGTGCATTCCGTTCGAGTACACGGCGATCGCGTTCTTCCTGCCGTCGATCCTGTCGCAGTTTCTCGGCGCGGGCGTGTTCGAAACGATCGCGGCCTCGCTCGCGCTGAACGTGCTGTTCGCGTTCACCGGCGGCTTGCTGGGCATGCGCCTCGCGTATCGCTATCCGTCGCGCCACGTCGCGATCGCGGGCTTCGCGCTGCAGACGATCGCGCTGGTCGCGCTGGCGCTCGCCGGGCATCCGCACGGCGCGATCGCGGTGGGCGTCGTGCTGCTGATGCTCGGGACCTGGCTGTTCGCCGAAGGATTCGGCCCCGGTGCGCAGATGATGATCTATCCGACGCTGTCGTATCCGGCCGCGATCCGCGGCACCGGCGTCGGCTTCGGACGCTCGCTGTGCGGCATCGGCCAGGCGCTCGCGCTGTTCGTGCTGCCGATCCTGCAGGCGCGTCTCGGCACCGACATGTTCTGGGTCGTCGCGGTCAGCGCGGTCACGCCGATCGCGTTCCTGCTGATCGTGCGGTACGAACCGACGGCGCACGACATCGACGACGAAAGCGTCGCGTGAACGCGCGGGGCATCGACCGCCCCGAAAAGCGCCAACGGCTTCGTCGAACCGCACGAAGCCGTTGGTATTGCAGCCGGTCGGCCCGCACGCGGGCAGACCGGCCTCGACATCCCGCTACGCGCCGACCGCCTCGCGCTCGGCTTCGCGCTTGACCTGCTCGATATTGCGAAACTGCGCGGCGGGATGCTCGTCGGGCAGCCGCGCCGCGCCGCCGAACAGCTTTTCGCGCAGCGTGCCCGGCGCATACGCGGTCGGATACACGCCGCGGCGCTGCAACTCGGGCACGAGATGACGCACGACATCCTCGAAGGTTTCGTGCGCAACCGCATACGCGAGATTGAAGCCGTCGACGTCGGTCGCCGCGACCCATTCCTGCAGGATGTCCGCGACGGTCGCGGCGGAGCCGACGAACACCGGCCCCATTCCGCCGATACCGCCCCACGTGGCCAGCGCCTCGATCGTCCACGCGGTGTCGCCGCCCGCCAGGTGCTCGACGGCCGACACGATGGCATTCGTTTCGACGCGCCGCACGGGATCGGTCGGCGCGTACTGGCCGAAGTCGATGCCGGTCCAGCCCGACATGAACACCAGCGAGCCATCGTACGACACGTAGCGGCGGTACTCGTCGAACTTGGCCTGCGCCTTTTCGTCGGTTTCGTCGACGATCACCGTGACGAGGTTGTAAATCAGCACCTTGGCCGGATCGCGGCCTGCCGCGGCAGCCTGCGCACGCACGTCGGCCACGTAGCGTGCGAGCTGCTCGCGGGTGGGCGCGGCGACGAACACGCATTCCGCGTGCTGCGCGGCGAACGCCTTGCCGGGGCCGGACGCGCCGGCCTGGAACAGCACCGGCGTGCGCTGCGGCGACGGTTCGCACAGGTGGTAGCCGGGCACGTCGAAGAAGCGGCCCTTGTGGCCGATCTCGTGCACTTTCTCGGGATGCGTGAACACGCGGCCGTCGCGATCGCGCACCACCGCGCCATCCTCCCAGCTGCCCTCGAACAGCTTGTACAGCACCTCGACGTATTCGGCCGCGACCGCGTAGCGGTCGTCGTGCGTGCGCAGGCCCTGGTCGCCGACGTTCTTCGCGCCGCTCTCCAGGTACGACGTGACGATGTTCCACGCGAGCCGGCCCTTCGTGTGATGGTCGGCCGTCGACAGGCGGCGCGCGAACGTGTACGGGTGCTCGAACGTCGTCGACGCGGTAATGCCGATCCCGAGATGCTCGGTCGCCATCGCGATCGGCGCGGCGAGCTGCAGCGGATCGTTGACCGGGATCTGCGCGGCCTGATGCAGCGCGTGATAGTTGCTGCCCTGGTAGACGTCGTAATAGCCGATCACGTCCGCGATGAAGATCGCGTCGAAGATCCCGCGCTCGAGCACGCGGGCGAGGTCGGTCCAGTAGTCGAGGTCCTTGTACTGCCACGAGCGGTCGCGCGGATGCGCCCACAGGCCCGGCGACTGGTGGCCGACGCAGTTCATCTCGAACGCGTTGAAACGGATCGTCTTGCTCATCGTGCGCCTCCCGCTTCCACGCCGGTGCCCGCACCGTTGCCGACGCGCCAGACGAACGGCGGCGTGCGGCCGTTGATGACCCAGTCGCCGACGATCCGCGCCTTGTAGACGAGCGGATTGTGCGACGACACCGTGCGCGCGTTGCGCCAGTGGCGGTCGAGTGCGGTCGTGGTGCGCGTCGCGGACGCGCCGAGCGCGTCGAACCGGCGCGTCGCCGCGCGCAGCACGAGTTCGGACACGACGAGCTGGCTCTGCGCGGATTCGATCTCGGCCGCGACGTTCGCCGCGTGCTCGGTCGCTTCGTCGTCGCCGAAGCGCGCTTCATAGGCCTGTTGCAGCGGCTGCGCGGCGCGCAGCGCGAGCGCGTCGGCCGCATACGCCCACGACGCGATCTCGCCGATCACCTGCTGCAGCTGCACGTCGTCGCCCGCGCGCGGTGCGTTGCCGTGGCTGTACACGCGCGTCCGGTTGCGCACGAGCTCGCCGGCGTCGCGTACGATCGCGTGGCCGATGCCGGCCAGCGTCGCGACGTGGAACAACTGGTAGAACGCGGTCTGGTACTTGAAGCGGCGCGCGAAGTCGATCACGTGGTCGGCGTCGACGGTCGCATCCTCGAAGCGCGTGGTGCCGCTGCCGGTCGTGGTCTGGCCGAAGCCGTCCCAGTCGTCCTCGCGGATCACGCCGGGCTGCGCGGTCGCGACCGCGACGATCACGTCGCTGCCGTCGTGCGCGCGCTGCGCGAACACGTCGATCCAGTCGGCGAACAGGCTGCCCGTGCTGTAGAACTTCCGGCCGTTCAGCACGAGCCGGCCGTTGCGCTCCGACACCTTCGTGACGGTCTGGCCGAGCGGCACGTCGCCGGCCTCCGACCATGCGTTGCCGACCAGCTGGCCGCTTGCGAAGCGATCGAACCAGGTCGTGCGCTGCGGCCCGGACGGGGCGTTCAGCCAGTCCTCGACGAACGCGAAATGCCCGCGCAATGCCTGCGGCAGATTGGAATCGGCGGCGGCTAGTTCGGTCAGCAGCCGGAACAGCTGCGGCAGCGAGGCGCCGGCGCCGCCGGCGCTGGCCGGCAGCCGCACCGCGCCGAAGCCTGCGGCCTTCAACCAGCCGATCGCCTCGTGCGGCAACTCGCGGCGGCGTTCGCGTTCGGCGGTGCCCGTGGCGATGCGCTCGAAGATCGGCCTGAACCGGCTCGCGAGTGCGTCGTAGTCGGTACCGGTGGATAGGTCGGGGGCAGCGTGCAACGAAGTCATGCGGTGTTCCTCGAAGAGCGGGCCGATTGCGCCGGGAGGCCAGTATAGGAAGCGCGACATGCGCGTTCCAATAACGGATTCGCAGATCGTTATCGTCGCTGGGTATTACCGCAGGTGCACCGCGATGCGGCGACGCCGGCGCGTCGATTGCGGCGCCGAAGCGCGTGTCGCCGGCGTCGATCGGGTCGTTTGTTATCCGGAGGAATATCGTTCCGAGAATCGCTCGTTTTTCCGGCCCGCGCTGCGCTGCTAGATTGAGTGCTTTCGCCATTCGACAGGAGAACCCGATGTCAGACACGAGCGCGACGATTCAGGAGCAGCCAGCCGATGTGCAACCACCCGCGGCCCGCGTGATCGCCGACGATGCGCAGGCGATCGCAGCCGCGCACGCGCTGGCGAAGCGGCTCGCGGAAGATGCCGCCGAGCGCGATCGCACGCGCCGTCTGCCGCGCGACGAAATCGAATGGTTCTCGCAGTCGGGGCTGTGGGCGATCACGGTGCCGAAGGCATACGGCGGCGCAGGCGTGTCGCATGTCACGCTGACCGAGGTCGTCAAGATCGTCGCGGCGGCCGATCCGTCGCTCGGGCAGCTGCCGCAGAATCATTTCGGGCTGGTCGACGTGATCGCGCTCACCGGCACCGACGCGCAGAAGCGCCATTTCTTCGCGGAGATACTGAGCGGCAAGCGCTTCGGCAACGGGTTCTCGGAGAAGGGCACGAAGCACGTGCTCGACCTGAAGACGCGCGTGCGCCGCGACGGCGACGACTACGTCGTCGACGGCACGAAGTTCTACTCGACCGGTGCGCTGTTCGCGCATTACGTACCGGTGCTCGGTCTCGACGACGCACGCCAGGCATGGCTCGCGTACGTGCCGCAACCGACGCCGGGGCTGGCCGTGATCGACGACTGGTCGGGATTCGGGCAACGCACGACCGCGAGCGGCACGGTCGTGCTCGATGCGGTGCGCGTTCCGGCGTCGCACGTGCTGCCCGCGCAGCGCGTGTCGGACGTGCCGACGCTCAACGGCCCGCTGTCGCAGATCATCCAGGCCGCGATCGACGCGGGCATCGCGAAGGCGGCCATCGACGATACGCTGGCGTTCGTGCGGACCCGCACGCGCCCGTGGGTCGACAGCGGCGTCGATCGTGCAGTCGACGATCCGCTGACGATTCGCGAGATCGGCCATCTGCACATCCAGCTGCATGCGGCCGAGGCATTGCTCGAACGCGCGGCACGCACGCTCGACGAGATCACGGCGCGCGGCGACGTGACCGAAGACGACGTCGCGCGCGCATCGGTCGCGGTCGGCGAGGCGAAGGTGCTGACGACCGAGGTGGCGCTGCTCGCGGGAGAGAAGCTGTTCGAGCTGGCCGGCACGCAGTCGACGCTCGCCGAGCACAATCTCGACCGGCATTGGCGCAACGCGCGCACGCATACGCTGCACGATCCGGTGCGCTGGAAATATCACCTCGTCGGCAACTACTACCTGAACGGCGTGCGTCCGGCACGCCATGCGTGGAACTGAGCCGCTCGTGGGCCGCCGATCGCGGCCCGATCGATCGTCGCGTTGGCGATCGGCCGCGCGGTACCGTCGAGCTCGAACCCGAGTGCATCGACGACGAGAATCACGGCCGTCGGTTCGGAATACGCGCGCCGATCATGAATGCTCGAGAAGACGAGTAATGTTCTCACGCAGTTGCATCGTCGCGATGGCCCGCATCGATGAACGTCCGCTGTTGCGTGCGGATTCGCCCCGTCGCGTGCCGACGCGACGGTGAGATGGACATTCGGCCGTTGCGGAATCCTACGTCGATGCGCGGGGACGCGCTTCCGACTCCTGCTTCAACGCATCGGCGATATCCAGTGCCGCCTTTTGCAGCTCCGGCACATAGCGGCGCACGGCGTCTTCGAGCCGCACCGCGCGTGACAGGAAGATGACGTTGAGACTCGCGATCACGCGCTCGTCCGCGCTGATCGCGACCGCCACCGCACCGATCTTCGCCTGCGCGGTCCAGTCACCGTGGTTCGATCCGAAGCCGTCGTCGCGCACACGCCGGATCAGCTTGCGCACGAGCGCATCGTTTCTCGCGAACGCCTGTTGCTCGTCACCGCCCACACCGGAGCGCAGCAGCTCCAGAATGTCCTCGCGCTCCTCGTCGGGGCACATTGCGAAGTAGGCGCGGCCCGCAGCCGTCAGCAACATCGGCAGGCGCCGCCCGACCATCGCGCGATGAAACGACAGCCGGCTGAAGCGATGCGTCGTCTCGCGGATGATCATCGCGTCGCCATCGGGCGTGGTCAGATCGGATGGCCATGCCACGCGCTGCAGCAACTGACCCATGATCGGCGGCGCCACGGTCGCGATGCGCTCGGTATCGGTGAATCCTTCGCTCAACGAACGCACCGCGAGCGTCAGGCGGAAGCTGTCGTCCGATGTGCTGCGGCGCACGAAACCTTCTTCCATCAGCGTCTCGAGCAGACGGCGCACCGTGGTGCGATGCAGGCCGGTCAGATCGGCGAGTTGCTGACTCGTTGCATGGCCGTCTTCCATCGCGTTCAGCGCCCGCAGCACCTGCAGGCCGCGCGCCAGGCCGCGCACGTTTGTGTAGGTTGTCATGGAAAAAATCCCATTTAAATCAATCATGTGCATTCTATGCACATTCCTGAGATTTTGTTGAGGGGGTTTTCAGCCATCCCTAAACTGCGTCCATAAGCTGAACGAGCGACAGCCACGCGCTGCGTCGATTCAGCACAACGAACAAGCCCAGTCAGGAGACAAGCATGCGCCCCGCTTTTGAACCGGCGGCCGGCCTCGGCCGCGCTCATCCTCACGAAACGACACATCGCTCGATCGACGCCGATGTCGCGATCATCGGTGCTGGCCCGGTCGGCCTGATGATCGCGAACATCCTCGGCCTGCAGGGCGTGCGCGTCGTCGTTGTCGAGAAGCTCACGCAGATCATCGACTATCCGCGCGCCATCGGGCTCGACGACGAAGCACTGCGCGTATTCCAGTCGGTCGGCCTCGCAGAGGCGCTGCTGCCGCACACCACGCCGAATCACTGGATGCGTTTCACGCTGAATGGGAAGTGCTTCGCGTCGATCGAGCCGCGCACCGACGAGTTCGGCTGGCCGCGCCGCAACGCCTTCATCCAGCCGCTCGCCGATCAGATCCTGTACCGCGGTCTCGAGCGTTTCGACCATGTGTCGACGCTGCTCGGCCACAACGTCGACCGCTTCGCGCAGGACGAAAGCGGCGTGACCATCGACGCGACCGATGCGCACGGCGTGCGCACGACGATCCGCGCCGCATACATGGTCGGCGCGGACGGCGGCAACAGCTTCGTGCGCCGCACGCTCGACGTGCCGTTCGAAGGGCGCACGAAGCCGAATCAATGGATCGTGATCGACGTGCGCAACGATCCGATCGGCTCTCCGCATGTCTATCTGCATTGCGACGCGCGGCGGCCCTACGTGTCGGCGGCGCTGCCGCACGGCATCCGGCGCTTCGAATTCATGGTGATGCCGGGCGAGACGGAGGAGGAGCTGTCGAAGCCGGAGAACATGGCGGCGCTGGTGCGCGGGGTGGTCGACGATCCTGACAAGGTCGACTACATCCGCCAGCGGGTCTATACGCACAACGCGCGGCTCGCGAGCGTGTTCCGCGTGAAGCGCATCCTGCTCGCGGGCGACGCCGCCCACATCATGCCCGTGTGGCAGGGGCAGGGTTACAACAGCGGGATTCGCGACGCGAGCAATCTCGGCTGGAAGCTCGCGATGGTCGTGAAGGGCGCGGCGCGCGACGCGCTGCTCGATACCTACACGATGGAGCGGCGCGCCCACGCGCGCTCGATGATCCACCTGTCGGAAGTGGCCGGCGACATCTTCGCGCCGACGAGCTTCGTCGGAACGCGCGTGCGCGACGCGTTCGTGCGCTGCTTCGACGTGCTGCCGTCCCTGAAGCGCTACTTCGTCGAGATGCGTTTCAAGCCGATGCCGCGCTATGAAGACGGCGTCGTGCTGCTGGCACGACGCGCGCGGTCCGAAGGCATGCTCGCGCGGCTGATCGCCAGCCGGGGGCACGGCGCGTTCGGGAGGCTGGTCGGTCTGATGAGCGAGAAGCGTGAATCGTTGCTCGGACGGATCGTGCACGGCCGCGATGCGCAGGCGGGGACGCCAGTGGGCCGCATGTTCATCCAGCCGCGCGTGCGTGTCGCGGATGGCAGCATCGTCCGGCTCGACGATGCGATCGGCAACCGCTTCGCGATCCTGAGCTGGGGCACGGACCCGACCTTCGGCCTGACGCCCGAGGCGCGCCGCATCTGGAGCGCGCTCGGCGGATGCTTCGTGCTCGCGAAGCCCGACCCGCAGCTCGGCTTCCGCGACGACGTACCCGCAGACGTGATCGCGATCGGCGATGTCGACTCGCGCCTGCGCGACTGGTTCGCGCGGGTGCCGGAGTCGGTCGTGCTGTTGCGGCCGGACCGCTTCGTGGCAGGCATGTGCTCGCCGCAATGCGTATCGGAATGCGTGTCGCAGCTCGCCCAACGGCTGTCGCTTTCCGTGGCAACGGGCGCGCAGGCCGACGACGCGACGTTCGCGCCGGCCGCAGGCCTGGTGGGAGCCTGAGATGCCGATCCATCTCGAATGCATGTCGCACACGCCGCTGCACGGCTATTTCGATCCCGCGCCGGCAGTCGTCTCGGAAGTCGAGCGCGTGCAGCGCGCGGCGCGCGAGCGGGTCGACGCGTTCGATCCGGAGCTGGTGATCGTGTTCGCGCCGGATCACTACAACGGCTTCTTTTACGACGTGATGCCGCAGTTCTGCATCGGCGCAAGCGCGACGGCCGTCGGCGATTTCGGCAGCGCGGCCGGCCCGTTGCCCGTCGCGCGCGATGCGGCGCTCGCGCTCGCCGATGCGGCGCTCGCGAGCGATATCGACGTCGCCGTGTCGTATCGGATGCAGGTCGATCACGGCTGCGCCCAGGCGCTCGAGGTACTCACGGGCCGCATCGACCGCTTTCCGGTGGTACCCGTCTTCATCAACTCGGTTGCGCCGCCGATGGCGTCGTGCCGCCGCGCGCGCCTGCTGGGCGACGCGATCGGCCGTGCCGTCGCGCGCATGAACCGGCGCGTGTTGGTGATCGGCTCGGGCGGCATCTCGCATGAGCCGCCCGTGCCGGAAATCGCCGGCGCGGACGACGTCGTCGCGGAACGGTTGATCGCGGGCCGCAACCCGTCGCCCGCGTCGCGCGATGCGCGGCAATCCAGCACCGTCGCGGCGGCCAGGGCGTTCGCAGCGGGCGACAGCCGCCTGCATCCGCTCAATCCCGCATGGGATCGCAGGTTCCTCGAATTGCTCGAACGCGGTGACCTCACCGCCGCCGATGGCCTCACGAACGAAGCGATCACGCGCGATGCGGGCAAGTCCGCGCACGAGATCCGCACGTGGGTCGCCGCATTCGGCGCACTTGCGGCGAGCGGCCCGTACGCGGCGTCGATCGATTACTACCGCGCGATTCCCGAATGGATCGCGGGTTTCGGCGCGATGCACGCGCGAGAGCGGACCCTTTCCAGGAGATAGAACCATGTCGGATGACAACAGCATTGCTTCGATGGCCGCGCGCCTGCGTGAAGCACAGGCGTCGGGCCGGACGATCGCACCGCTGCGCGATACGTGTCCGGGAGGCGACGCGACGCTCGCCTATGCGATCCAGCAGATCAACAACGACTTGCGCAAGACCAACGGCGAGCGTGTCGTCGGCAGGAAGATCGGCCTGACTTCGCCTGCGGTGCAGAAGCAGCTCGGCGTCGATCAGCCGGACTTCGGTGCGTTGTTCGCGTCGATGGCGTACGGCGACGGCGAGCCGATGCCGCTTGCGTCGTTGATCCAGCCGAAGGTCGAAGCGGAGATCGCGCTCGTGCTCGAACGCGACCTGACCGCAGAAAAACACACGTTCGCGGACCTCATCTCCGCGACCGCGTATGCCGTGGCCGCGATCGAGGTCGTCGACAGTCGCATCCGCGACTGGGACATCCGCTTTTTCGACACCGTCGCGGACAACGCATCGAGCGCGCTGTTCGTGCTCGGCAGCCGGCCGGTCCTGCTGCGCGACATCGATCTGACCGCGTGCGCGATGACGCTCGCGCAGGACGGCGAAGTCCTGTCGCGCGGCAACGGCGCTGCGTGCCTCGGCAATCCGCTGAATGCGGCCGCGTGGCTCGCGGACCGGATGGTCCGACTCGGCACGCCGCTGCGTGCGGGCGACGTCGTGCTGACGGGCGCGCTTGGCCCGATGGTCGCAGTGAAGGCGGCCGGCACCTATGCGGCGCACATCGACGGGCTCGGCAGCGTGCGCGCCACTTTCACCGAATGACGGACGGAGACATTCCCATGGCAACAGACAACACCCGGTGCAAGGCCGCGATCATCGGCTCCGGCAACATCGGCACCGACCTCATGATCAAGATCATGCGCAGCGGCAAGCACCTCGAAATCGCCGCGACGGTCGGCATCGATCCGGCCTCGGACGGCCTCGCGCGCGCCGCGAGGCTCGGCGTGGCGACGACGCATGAAGGCGTGGAAGGGCTCGCGCGCCTGCCCGTGTTCGACGAGATCGACTTCGTGTTCGATGCGACGTCGGCCGGCGCACATGTGAAGAACGACGCGTTCCTGCGCGCGCTCAAGCCCGGCATTCGGATGATCGACCTGACGCCCGCTGCCATCGGCCCGTACTGCGTGCCGGTGGTGAATCTCGACGCGCATCTCGATGCGCCGAACGTGAACATGGTCACCTGCGGCGGGCAGGCGACGATCCCGATGGTCGCCGCGGTGTCGCGCGTCGCAAAGGTGCATTACGCGGAGATCGTCGCGTCGATCAGCAGCAAGTCGGCAGGGCCGGGCACGCGCGCCAACATCGACGAGTTCACGGAGACGACGTCGAAGGCGCTCGAAGCGGTCGGCGGTGCCGGCAAGGGCAAGGCGATCATCGTGCTCAATCCGGCCGAGCCGCCGCTCATGATGCGCGACACGGTGTATCTGCTGTCCGAAGCGGCGGACCGCGCGCTGATCGAAGCGTCGGTCAGCGAGATGGCCGCTGCGGTCCAGGCCTATGTGCCCGGCTATCGGCTGAAACAGTCCGTGCAGTTCGACGACATCCCCGCCGCTGCGCCGTTGCATATCCCCGGACTCGGCCGTTTCAGCGGACTCAAGACTTCGATCTTCGTCGAAGTGGAAGGCGCGGCGCATTATCTGCCGGCCTACGCCGGCAATCTCGACATCATGACGTCCGCCGCGCTGGCAACGGCCGAGCGCATGGCCGCGTCGCTCGTGAACGCCTGACGCAAGGAGCACTCGATCATGGACAAGAAACTCTACATTTCCGATGTGACGCTGCGCGACGGCATGCACGCGATCCGTCATCAGTATTCGATTCAGAACGTGCAGGACATCGCCCGCGCGCTCGACGAGGCGAAGGTCGACAGCATCGAGGTCGCACACGGCGATGGCCTGCAGGGTTCGAGCTTCAACTATGGCTTTGGCGCGCACAGCGATCTGGAATGGATCGAGGCGGTAGCCGAGGTGGTGAAGCACGCGCAAATCGCGACGCTGCTGTTGCCCGGCATCGGCACGATTCATGACCTGAAGGCCGCGTACGACGCGGGTGCGCGTGTCGTCCGTGTCGCAACCCATTGCACGGAAGCGGACATTTCGAAGCAGCACATCGAATACGCACGCAGCCTCGGCATGGATACCGTCGGCTTCCTGATGATGAGTCACATGACGACGCCCGACCATCTCGCGATCGAAGCGAAGAAGATGGAAAGCTATGGCGCGACCTGCGTGTACGTGGTGGATTCCGGCGGCGCGATGAACATGCACGACATCCGCGCGCGCTTCCGGGCGCTCAAGGCAGCGCTTCGCCCGGAGACCCAGACGGGCATGCATGCCCATCACAACCTGAGCCTCGGCGTCGCCAACTCGATCGCGGCGGTCGAGGAAGGTTGCGATCGCATCGATGCGAGCCTGGCGGGCATGGGCGCGGGAGCGGGCAACGCGCCGCTCGAAGTGTTCATCGCGGCGGCCGAGCGCCTTGGCTGGCACCACGGCACCGATCTCTATCGGCTGCTCGACGCGGCCGACGACATCGTGCGCCCGTTGCAGGACCGGCCGGTGCGGGTCGACCGCGAAACGCTCGCGCTCGGCTATGCGGGGGTGTATTCGAGCTTTCTGCGGCATGCCGAAATCGCGGCGAAGAAATACGGCCTGAAAGCCGTCGACATTCTCGTCGAACTGGGCAAGCGACGCATGGTGGGCGGTCAGGAAGACATGATCGTCGACGTCGCGCTCGATCTGAAGAAGCGCGAAGCACGCGCCTGAACCATCCGATATGCCAGGCGCCACGAAGAGCGCTGCATCGTTCAACCTGGAGACAACAATGAACACGTCAACGGCTTCCCCCCCGCGCGTCGGCGGCGCCATCACCATCGGCCTGTGCCTCGCGGTCGCGCTCCTCGAAGGGCTCGATCTGCAATCCACGGGCATCGCTGCGCCGCGCATGGCACGCGAGTTTCATCTCGCGGTGGCGCAACTCGGCTGGGCATTCGGTATCGGCGCGCTCGGCTTGTTGCCGGGCGCGGCGCTTGGCGGCAGGCTCGCCGATCGCATCGGCCGCAAGCGCGTGCTGATGATGTCCGTCGCGCTGTTCGGGATATTTTCGATTGCAACGACCCAGGTGTGGGATCTGCAGAGCCTGCTCGTCGCGCGCTTTCTCACGGGCCTCGGCCTCGGCGCGGCGATGCCGAACCTGATCGCGTTGTGCGCGGAGGCAGCGCCGCCCCGACAGCGCAGCACGGCGGTCGGCGCAATGTACTGCGGCATGCCTTTCGGCGCGGCGCTCGCGGCCGTGATCGGCATCGTCAGCCCGGGCGCCGAGGGCTGGCGGCAGATCTTCTATGTCGGCGGGATCGGGCCGCTGCTGACCTTGCCGCTGCTGGCGCTGTGCTTGAAGGAGTCGACGCAATTCGCCGCGGCGAGCCAGGGTGCGAGCCGCGCGTCGAAGGACGGCATCGTGCGCGCGCTCTTCAGCGACGGACGCGCGGGGACGACCATCGCCCTGTGGATCAGCTACCTGGGGACGCTGATCGTGCTGTATTTCCTGATGAACTGGCTGCCGTCGATGGTGCTCTCGCGCGGCCTCACGCCGGTCCAGGCGAGCGTCGTGCAGATGATGTTCAACATCGGCGGCGGCATCGGCGCGATCGTGATCGCGGGGCTGTCGGATCGCATCGGCAAGCGGCCGGTCGTGGTCGGCATGTATGCCGGCATCGCGCTTGCGTTGCTGGCGCTCGCCGGTGCGACGGGGAGCGTGTCGATGGCATGGGGCGGCCTGCTGGCCGGCCTGTTTCTCGTCGGCACGCAGTCGGTGCTGTATGCGCTCGCCGGCGCGACGTATCCGACGCGGGTGCGGGGCACGGGCGTCGGCGCAGCGGTGGCCGTCGGCCGCATGGGTTCGATGATCGGCCCGCTGATCGCCGGGCAACTGCTGGCGTTGGGCCAGAGCGCGTCGCTGCTCGTGATCTCGAGCATTCCGCTCATCGTCATCGCGGCGCTCGGTGCGCTCACCGCAGTCGCGAAATCTCCGCGCGAGTCGGTCAACGGCTCGCACACCCTTGGAACCGAATCGATCTGACGAAGGACATCGACATGACTGACACTGTGATTCATACCGAAAGCGCGACCAGCAAGTACGTGAACGTGGTGGAAGACGGCACGGAACTGCGCGTGCACTACAACGACACGGGCACCGGCAACGAAGCGCTCGTTCTGCTGCACGGCTCGGGGCCGGGCGCGACCGGCTGGGCGAACTTCCATCGCAACGTGGACGCATTCGCGAACGCGGGTTATCGCGTGATCCTCGTCGACTGCCCCGGCTGGGGCAAGAGCGATTCGATCGTCTGTACGGGCTCGCGCTCCGACCTCAACGCGCGCGTGCTGGCGGGCGTGCTGGATACGCTCGGCATCGGGCGCGCGCATCTCGTCGGCAACTCGATGGGCGGGCATAGCGCGGTGGCCTTCGCGCTGTCGTATCCCGAGCGGGTCGGCAAGCTGGTGCTGATGGGCGGCGGCACGGGCGGTCCGAGCCAGTTCGTGCCGATGCCGACCGAAGGCATCAAGCTGCTTCAAGCGCTGTATCGCGACCCGACGCTCGAGAACCTGAAGAAGATGCTCAACGTGTTCGTCTACGATGCGAGCACGATGACGGAAGAGCTGATGCAGACGCGGCTCGAGAACATGCTCGGACGGCGCGATCATCTGGAGAATTTCGTGAAAAGTCTGACGGCCAATCCGAAGCAGTTTCCGGATTACGGTCACCGGCTGAGCGAGATCAAGGCGCCCGCGCTCGTGATTTGGGGCCGCGACGACCGGTTCGTGCCGATGGATGTCGGGCTGCGGCTCGTCTGGAATATGCCGAACGCCGATCTGCACGTGTTCGGGCGCTGCGGGCACTGGGCGCAATGGGAGCACGCGGAGCGCTTCAACCGGATGGTGCTCGAGTTCCTGCGCCGATAACGAAGGGTGGCATCGGTGGCGGCCGGTTGCTCGGCCTAACGACGTAAATCAGTCCAAGAAAATGGCCGCATCCCCGAAATCAACGGCGGCCTTTATGATCCGCCGCCGGCGAAGCTGAACAACCCCTTTGTCCGCCAAGGAATCGCAACGACCCTGTCAAAAGTGTCAGTTTCAATTCCATTAATATTTTGTTTTAATCGTCGTCCCTATTCCGAGGGCCACCAATAAATTGCCGGTGTCGTGAGTAGTCGTTCGTATGAAGATGCGCATTCGGCGCGATTCGATCGATTGCTTCTTCAAAACCGGTGTCTAAAAGTACCAGCCGTGCTTACGCCAGGCTGGCGCGTTGAAACTAAATCGCAAAAGAGTCAGGGCGGTGATCGCTGTTCATCTGCGCCTTGCGCCAGCGTGCGTACGTCGACATGTTCGGCTCGAGCACCGCAGACTCGAGTCGACTCCAGCCGTAGAACGCGCCATCCCATCCGGGAACGGGCAGCGGCCGGATTGACGGAACCCCCATCATGCCCGCGCGGTAGGCCTGAAATGGCCAATACAACGGCATGATGCGACGGGCTTCCATTTCCCGGCGCAGTGGGGAAATGTCGCCTTCATCTGCCACGATGCCGCACTGGAATGCCCATTCGTCGGCGTCCCACACGAGAAAAACACTCGGCTGACCACTGGCGTCGAACATCAGCACGGCGTTCTGATCGAGACGCCAGTAATATTCCACGATCCGTTCCCGCTCGACGATGGTCTGCATCACCGCCAGCGCTCTCGCGTCGCAGTACGTGGATCCGACGTCGTTGGCGCTGATCATTCCTCGCTCGGCACAGTGGCGTGCCTTCGCCTCCGTCAGCGCGCGGGTCAGCTTCTCCGTCATGTCCGGCGCGGACTTCTTCACGTACAGGTCGATGACGCCGGCGTTGAACGCCTCAACGGCTTCCCGCTCCGTCGCCACGCCCGTCAGCAAGATCTTCGTACACGGCATGTCGGCCAAGGCCGCGAAAACCTCGACGCCGTTCATTTCGTCCATCTCGTAGTCGGCAACGACGGCGGCCACTTCGTCGAATCGCGTCACGTCGGTCAGCGCATCGAGCCCCAAGGCATTGAAGCTGCGCTTTTCAAAATCGGAAAATTGCGATCCCGATAGCCGCTCGGGCGTGCCGCGACGGTGTTGCGATGTCAGGAAGTTCAATGCTTCGCGCGGTGAGCTGAAAAAGCGGTTCAGAGGCCCGTTCCGATAGGTTCCACGTAGCGCGTCGAGGAAGCCCGGATGATCGTCGACAAATACCGTGGACACGGGATAGAACACCGGCTGCCTGACAAAGCGACGCATAGCTGATCCGAGAAACGTGAATTAAACGAGCGAGCCATCCCGCATCGGGATATGGCGCCGCGCACCAGCGTCAGATTATCGGACATCTCAAAGGCGACCGGCAACTGCAGCCCATTTTGTCCGGGTACGACCAACAAAAATAGGGCAAATCCAAAATGGGACACGCCCTCATGCCGAAGGCGTGCGTTGCTGCCGCTTGCAGTCGTTCTTCTGGAAAAAAATCCATGTTGACGCGAAACGCAATCCCTCAAATCCTGCTCAATAACCCGGAGCTGCTGTCGTCGGAATTAAACACGGCTGCGCCTCACAAGACGTTCCATCACGTGATCGACATTTATCTGAAAGATTCCAATGCATTCATGAACACGTATTTCGCACGCTATTTCGAGTGGCAGGGCGTATGTCGTGAGCGCTGGTTCCACGAGTGCATTCACAACAATCTGCTGGCTTCCGGCGGCACGTTCGTCACGAAACGTGCGCACCAGGAGTACGTCCAGGAGACGTTCCCGTTTCAGCGCGTCGATTGCTACCTCAATACGCTGCAGGTGCGGCAGTGCTCGGCCTATCTGGTGTTCCGCTTCTGCGTCGACGAACGCACGGTTTCGCTGGGATACCAGCAGATCCTCTTCGCGGGAACCGACAAGCGGATCCGCCGCTTCCCGGCCGGCATCATCGAGCGGGTCAAGGAATATGAACTGAACCTGCCGTCGCTCGAAAGCTAAGCTGTGTCGTCCCGCCCGGCGCGCCAGTGCCGGGCGGGCGCCGTATCGGCACGCCGGTCACCTGCGCGACGCAGGTGACCCGGCCTCAGGCAAGCGAATCGTGAAGGTCGTCATGACGCCCGGCACCGACTCGCACGAAATCTGACCGCCGAACATCTCGCAGACTCGACGGCAATACGCCAGCCCAAGGCCAGCGCCGCGGCCGTGCGACTTCGTGGAATAGAACGGATCGAAGATGTGAGGCAGAACATTGGCGTCGATGCCGGTACCGGTATCTCGAATCTGGAGCACGCAAGAACCGTCGTCTCGCTCGGCGAGGATCTCGATCCTGCCCGTTGTGCCGCCCGTCGTTGCGTGCAGCGCGTTTTTCAGCAGGTTGAACACGACGAAAAGCATCAGCGAATCGGACCCGAAGTACTGCAGCCGCGGGTCGATCGGCGCGACGTCGACACGCTCGCGTTCCCCGGCGGAAAAAGGATAGCAATCGAGCGCAACGTCGATGCAGCGCCCGATCGAATGAGTCGAGAAGCTTTGGCGATCGACGCTGTCCAGCGTAAACATCGCCAGCGACATTTTGACCATCGCATGCGTGCTGTCGACCTGGTGGCGTATCGCAGCGGGCAGCGCCGGAAGTCGCTCGAGCTGCTCGGTGTCCAAATCGCCATCCACGAGCCGATGCGTCACGGCGAGCTGATATCCACGTAGCAGGGCCGGCAGCGCTCGGTCGATTTCTGCCACATACATGCCGATCGTCGCAAGCGGGGTGGTCACTTCATGCGCTACCGTCGCCGCGACCAGGAACGGCCGCATCAGCCGATAGCGAACGATCGTCACAGCGAGGATGCCGAGGCTGAGCGCGATGAAGACGACGCCCGGCGGATAAAACGGGTAGCCGTAATTCACGGCGTAGTCGATGGCCGCGAGCGAATACAGCCCGAGGCTCAGCAGGCAGAGATCGAGGAGCTTGCGCTCGTCCCGGCCGCGAGCCGCCCGACGGCGCGCGGTGACCAGGAGCCAGCCGCTGCGACCGGCGAGGACGATCGTTTGCACGACGTGCACGGGATGCAGACGCCCGGCGCGGGGATAATCTCCGAAAGCAAATTGACGAACGCCGTCGACGACCTCGTTGCCGGTGAGCAGCAGTACCGCCAGCACCGCGCTGATGGCATATGACGCCAGCAGCAGCGGGCGTTCGTTTCGCCGGGCAACGGTTGCCGTTACAAAGTGATAGAACGTCGTCGGCAGGAACATGATGAACAGATAGCCGACCTTGGCCAGCACGCGGGCAACGTCCGGCTGGCTGGTCTGAAACAGAAAGGCCCACGTCCCCTGCCAGACGAAGGTGGTCATGCACATCAGCACGAAGGGCGTCGATCGTCGGGTCACGCCCTCGGTCAGCCATACATAGACACCAAATCCGAGAAAGAGGGCGGACACAAACGCCGGCAAGATCGAATACATGCAACTCGGTTCCGTTTCACAGGGTTGCCTACAGCGGACTGCTTAGTGCAGGGTTGAAGTTTCGTCGTCGATTCCGATAGCTGGCGGGCCATTCCGGCGCTGCGACGTGGGCGCGTACGTTGAATACACCGTCTCATGTGACGCCCGCCAAGTGTCACTACCGCATAACGCCCGTGCCAGCGGCGGACTCGTTCAACGATCGCATGGCTTGCCTGCTTCGATCGCGCCGCCTCCGGCATTCCGTTGCGACGCAAACAGACGGATTGCGGCACGGAAGGCCGCGGTACGCCCCAGCCTCGAGAATATCGACGGTATTCTGCCTTGGAGGTCATCAACGATACCAGAGGATGAATCACGGTCGTGACGGTCAGCTTCAGATACTCGAGCGCGAGCATTTCGCTTTGGTTTTCGATTGCGTCATGTTTTTACTTTTCCGTGCGGGCGTTGGCACTTGCCGCCGCCCGTTTAAGAAAAAGCGCCGACGGGTGTGAACCGGTCGGCAGATGGAGTCCCGGCATCCGAGGGTTGAATTGCATTGTCGAAACCGGGCAAAAGGGGACGCCGTCGTGGATTTACGATCGGCTTCGTTCTTGCCAGTCGATCAATTCGGTCTCCATTGTCGGGAGGTGCTGCGACGGCTTTTCTTGATGAGCAGGGCAGGCACGCCGTCATGTGTACCCCAAGGCGCAGGAGATTGAGTCACGCGGGACATGGCCTCGACGGAGGCACCTTCGCCAATCTCGCATCCCGGTAGTACGGAACCCGCGCCGATCGTTACGTGGCGGCCTAACCGCGCGGAAGCGATGTCGACACCTGGACGTTGTTCGGGCGGTACCAGCCAATGGCGCCTTCGACAGTCTCGAGGAAAGTCATCCGGATCAGTGGGGTGGCTCACAGTTGTAATTCTCTCGACATCGGCAGGAGTTTCTTGGTGTGCGTACAGACGCGATTCGATGGCGGGGATTACTGCCGGTGTCGATAACGCCGGTTGCATCGCATGTCGGTTGCGAAGTGTGCGAGCCTGAGGCGCCGCAAAGTGGTGCATCCACGGCGGCATCATCGGGCGAACTTTCGCGCCGTGCGCGCAAGAGTGGGTGGACTTTAATTGCAGCCAGCGAACGCGGCGTGCCGCGTTGTGCTGATTAAATCAGACGCGCTCCAGTCGAGGCGGTGGTTGCGCGCTGGGAAGCCCTCGCGACGGGCGTTCGGATGTATATCACGGGTCGCCTGGTGCGCACCGCGCGCTGCCAGCCGAATGTCCCTCAATGTTGCCGAATGTCCGATTCGGCCACCAGAGCCCTAAATCGGCGACATTTGGTTCGTCGGACGGTACACGGACCGACTTACCTCCCCACGCTCGCCCCCTTGCCCGCATGAAATCGGCGTGCTAATTTTTCATGAAATTCACCTGCAAAAATTTCACGAAAACCCGCATGTTCGTGCAATCCGACCGTCACGTCGCCAGCTACTACGCCGCTGCCCACCCGGCACCGATCCCGCAGCGTCCTGAACTGGACGAGCGTATCGACGCCGACGTGCTGGTCGTCGGCGCCGGCTTCAGCGGCCTGCATACGGCATTGCGCCTCGCGCTCGCCGGCAGGCGCGTCGTCGTGCTCGAAGCGAGCCGGGTCGGATGGGCCGCGTCGGGGCGCAACGGCGGGCAGGCGCTGCTCGGCTGGTCGTGCGACATGCAGCCACTCGAGGATGCGCTCGGCCGCGATGGTGCGCGCCTGCTCTGGGACAGCATGCGCTGGGCCGCCGCCGAAGTGCGCGAACTGCCGGTGCGGCACGGTTTCGACATCGATTACCGGCCCGGCAGCCTGTGGGCCGCGGTGCGGCCGCGGCGCGTCGCGCTGCTCGCGCAGGCGCGCGACGAGGCCGCCGAGCGCTGGGGCTACGACCGCTTGCGCGTGATCGGCAAGGACGAGATGCCCGCATGGATCGGCAGCGCACGCTATCTCGCGGCGCTGCACGATCCGGAAGCGGGCCACCTGAATCCGCTCAAGCTCGCGCTCGGCCTCGCGCAGACGATCGAACGCGCAGGCGCGCGCATCTACGAGCAAAGCCGCGTGCTCGACTGCCGCGAGACGCCCGACGGCCATATCGCCCGCACCGCGCGCGGCGAAGTGCGCGCCGACGTGCTGGTGCTCGCGTGCAATGCCTATGTCGACCGGCTCGATCCGGCGCTGTCGCGTCGGCTGTTGCCGGTCGGCACGTATCAGGTGGCGACCGCGCCGCTCGCGCCGGCGCTCGCACGCTCGCTGCTGCCGCACGACAGCTGCGTGATCGACAACCAGTTCGTGCCCGACTACTTCCGCCTGAGCCCGGATAACCGTCTGCTGTTCGGCGGCGGCTGCACCTATCTCGGCGGCATTCCCGCGGACATCGCGGCCGCCACGCGCCCGCGTCTCGAGCGCGTGTTCCCGCAGTTGGCGGGCGTGCGGCTCGACTACGCGTGGGGCGGCCATATCGACATCAGCATGCGGCGCACGCCCGACATCGGCCGCCACGGTCAGCGTTTCTGGCTGCAGGGCTTCTCCGGGCACGGCGTGCTGCCGACGCTCGCGGGCGCCCGCGCGGTCGCGGACGCCGTGCTCGGCGACGATCGTCTGCTCGCCCAGTATCAGCGCATCCGCAACCCGCGCTTCCCCGGCGGCGAGCGCTTCGCCGCGCCGCTCGAAGCGCTCGGCAAGGCCTGGTACCGTTTGCGCGATACCGTCTGACGCACCGGAACTCACGATGAACGAACAGGAAGAAATAGAAAGTCTGGCGATCCTGATCCGCGATCTGCGCAAGCATCGCAAGGTCACGCTCAACGATCTCGCGGAGCGGATCGGCCGCTCGGTCGGTTTTCTGTCGCAGGTCGAACGCGGGCTGTCGCGTCCGACCGTCGCCGATCTCACCGCGATCGGCGAGGCGCTCGGCGTGCCGACCACGTACTTCTACAGCCTCAGCAAGCCGCGTAGCGTGCCGTGGGTCACGCGGCCCGACGAACGCCGCACCGTGTATTACGCGGCCGGCATCACCGACATCCTCGTCTCGCCGAACATGCGTTCGCGCTTCTCGGTTCTCGAAAGCCATCTGGCGCCCGGCGCGAACAGCGGCGAGCGCCCGGTGGACGACAGCGACGAGCAGGGCGGCTTCGTGCTCGAAGGCGAGCTGACGATCTGGCTGGACGGCGACGACACGCCCGTCACGCTCGGCCCGAACGACGCGTTCCAGCTGCCCGCGCACAAGCGGTTCCGCTACGCGAACCTGGGCGACGTGCCGGCGCGCGTGATCTGGGTGTTCACCTGAGCGATTGCATGCGGCCGGCAGGTCCTGCCGCATGGCGGTTGCCCGTTACGCAGTACCGATTGACGGCTGCATGCGACGTGCCGCATGCCGATGAAGCGGTTCGCCGCGCCGCGGCGCCGCATACATGGAAAGGATTGAGACATGGCTGACGTCGTTCCCGCGCTGGTCGATGAAGTCCGCGCATTTCGGCACGCGTATCCCGAGATCCGTTATGTCGACCTGATCTGCCTCGACCTGCCGGGCCATTTCTACGGCAAGCGCTATCCGATCGATGCGCTCGAGAAGGTCGCGACCGGCTCGCTGCTGAAGCTGCCGCAGAACTGCGTGCTGCTCGGCACGCAGGGCGGGCTCTACAAGATCGGCGACTACTGCTTCAACGACGGCGACCCGGACGCGCCGCGCCGGCTGATTCCCGGCACGCTGAAGCCGGTGCGCTGGGAGCGGCAGCCGCTCGCGCAGATGCTGATCAGCTCGGACGGCACCGACGCGCCGATCGAGTTCGAGCCGCGCGAGGTGCTCGCGCGCGTGCTGCGACGATTCGCGGCGCGCGGCATCCGGCCGGTCGTCGCGTTCGAGCTGGAGTTCTACCTGTTCGCCGCACAGCTCGCCGACGGCATGCCGCAGTATCCGCGCGACCGCCTGAGCGACGACGCCGACGATCAGCCGAACATGCACATCGAGCGTCTGTCGCGTTTCTCCGACGTGCTGCACGAGATGGTGGAAGCGGCGCGCGAGCAGGGCGTCGACGCGACCGTGATCACCGCGGAGCTCGGGCCCGGCCAGTTCGAGATCAATTTCGGCCACAGCGACGACGCGCTGCGTGCGGCCGACTGGTCGGCGCTGTTCTGTCGCAGCACGCGCGGCGTCGCGTTGCGGCACGGCTATCGCGCGAGCTTCATGGGCAAGCCGTACCTGCATGCGCCCGGCAGCGGGATGCACGTGCACGTGAGCCTCTACGACGAAGCTGGCCGCAACGTGCTCGCGGCCGACGATCAGCGGCCGCTGCGGCACGCGGTGGCCGGCTGTCTCGCGCTGCTGCCGCATTGCATGCCGGTGTTCGCACCGAATCACAACGCGTTTCGCCGCTACGGGTCGATGGTGAACGCGGCGAGCCGCGCGAGCTGGGGCTTCGAGGATCGCGACGCGTGCCTGCGGATTCCGGAGTCCGATGCGCGCAATCTGCGCATCGAGCATCGGCTCGCGAGTGCCGACGCGAATCCGTATCTGGTGCTCGCGGCGATTCTCACCGGCATCGAGCACGGGCTCGACGCGCGGCTCGAACCGATCGCGCCGCTCAACGACGATCGCGGCAGCGGCATCGACTTCCCGAAGGAGATGCTGTCGGCGGTCGCCGCGATGCAGGATCATGCGGCCGTGCGCGATGGGCTCGGCAGCGAATTCGTGATGGTGTACTGCGAGAACAAGCGGCAGGAAGAGCTGGATTTTCGCAACGAGATCGGCGCGCGCGAGTATCGCTGGTTTCTGTGAGCGCGGCGCGATGACGGTCCCGCGCCGCGACCGAGGCGTGGCACGGCGCGGAACCGGGGCAACGCTCAGTCGCCGAGCTTGGCCGTGACGCAGCCGGTGCTCGTGCACTCGCGTTCACGTTCGCGCAGGAACGTCAGCCGCGATTGCGTTGCGTCGATCGCGCATTGCAGGTTCACGAGGTAGCCGTCGTCGCGCGTTTCGCTGCAGCGGTCGTCGCGCTGCTTCATCCACGCGAGCTGGCCGGACTTCAGCTTCGCTTGCTGGTCGCCGCTCAACTGCTTGCGCAGGCGGCCGTATTCGTCGTTGAGTTCGCGATCGAGCTGCGAAAACTCGTTGCTGCTGCAATACACCTGGTCGAACGCGCTGCGCGGTTTCCCGCAACCGGCCGCGTGCGCCGCGAACGGCACGGCGAGCGCGAACAGCGCGCAGGATGCGAGAAGATTCTTCTTCTTCATCGTAGTGCTCCTCACTGGGTAAAACCGTTGAAAGCGGGCGGCCGCGTCTTCAGCGGGCCGCCGTACATGCGTCGATGCCGCCGGCGATCGCCGCGCCCAAACGCTGGATCGTGTCGCGCTGCGCGAGGCGCTTTTCCTCGTCGGGATTGACGATCACGCCGGCTTCGACGAGCACGGCCGGAATCGGCGCGGTGCGCAGCACGACCAGATCGTCGAAGCGGTGGATGCCGAGCTGCGGATCGATCAGCGGCCGGTTCTCGCCCTTGATCGGCTGCGCGTGATACAGCGATGGCCGTTCGCCGGCCGCGAGCAAGTGCTCGGCGATCGACTTCGCGCAGCGCAGGCTTTCCGCGTAGTGCGGATTGCGCTCCGACACGAACACCGCGAACCCGTGGAATTCGCGCTGCCGCCCCGCGTCGATGAACTGCTGCTGCATCGAATCGTGATGGATCGACACGAACAGGTTCGCATCGGGCGCCTGCGTCGAGCGCTGGTCGAGCGCGATCTCGCGGCCGTCGGCCGACGTGCGCAGCACGCGGTCGCCGTGGGCGACGAGCGTGTCGGCGACGGCGGTGGACAGATCCAGGTTGTAGCGGTATTCGACGCGGCCGCTCGCGCCGGTCGCGCCCGGATGGGCCGGCGTATGGCCGGTGTCGACGACGATGTAGCGGGCGGACGGCGGCGGCGCGTCGGGGCCGGCGGCGCGGGCCGCGCCAGCCACGAGCGGCGCAGCCAGCAGCGGCATGCACGCGAGCAGGCGCGCAACGGCGCGCGTGGACGAACGAAGGCGTCGAACGGTTCGGTTTGTCATTGTTGTCGTCGAGATGGGCATCCGGCGCGTCGCATCCCCGTCGCGCCGACGGCCTGCTCAAGCAGTCGGAATGTGGCGCGATTATAGCGGCTGCGCGCGGCGAGGCAATGACCGAATGCGCGGCGCGCACGCGTGCTCGGCGCGGCAACGTGGGTGCCGCCGCGGGCCGCGTCAACGGCAAGCGGTGCGGATCGGACGAAGCCGCCGTCGCGCCGCATTGCGCTCGAGTCGAGCGCGCGCTCGATTGATTTTCGCGGCGAATTCTCCTACGATTGCGTCCATGCCTTCGGGACAGACCCGAAGCGTTTCAATCTCTTGAGGGAGCCTCATGAGTACGCAACAGAACCGGCGCTTCGACGCGCTCGTTTTCATTGGTCGTTTCCAGCCTCCGCATCGTGGCCACCTGAACGTGCTGAAGTCGGCATTGAGCCGCGCCGAGCGCGTATGCGTGCTGATCGGTTCGACCGACAAGCCCCGCACCGTCAAGGATCCGTTCTCGTTCGACGAGCGTCGCCAGATGCTCGCGTCGTTGCTCGACGCGTCCGAACGCGAGCGCGTGACGATCGCAGCGGTGCAGGATTCGACGTACAACGACGGCGACTGGGTGCGCTGGGTGCAGGACGCCGTGGCAAGCGCGCTCGGCGACGTCGCGCAGCGCAAGGTGGGGATCATCGGCCACGAGAAGGACCCGACGTCGTATTACCTGCGGATGTTCCCGCAATGGGAGTTCGTCGACGCCGATGCGTCCGAAGACATTTCCGCGACCGACATCCGCGACCACTATTTCGCGGAACGCACCAACAGCTTCGTGCAATGGGCGGTGCCGGAGCCCGTGTTCGGCTGGCTCGAGCGCTTCCGCACGCAGCCTGAATTCGCGCAGCTGAAGGCCGAGGCCGAGTTCATCGCCGCGTATCGCAAGGCGTGGTCGGCCGCGCCGTATCCGGTCACGTTCGTGACGGTCGACGCGGTGGTCGTGCACTCGGGCCATATCCTGCTGGTGCGCCGGCGCAGCGAGCCGGGCCGCGGGCTGTGGGCGCTGCCGGGCGGCTTCGTGAACCAGGACGAGCGGCTCGATGCGGCGTGCATCCGCGAGCTGCGCGAGGAGACCGGCCTGAAGCTGCCGGAGCCCGTGCTGCGCGGCTCGATCAAGGATCGTCAGGTCTTCGATCATCCGACGCGCTCGCTGCGCGGCCGCACGATCACGCACGCGTGCCTGTTCAATTTTCCGACCGGCGAGCTGCCGCGCGTGAAGGGCAGCGACGACGCCGACAAGGCGCGCTGGGTGCCGCTCAACGAATTCGCGCAGATGCGCAACGTGATGTTCGAGGATCACTTCGACATCGCGTATCACTTCCTGGGGAAGCTGTGATCCGCTGATTCCCCGGATACCGGTCCGCCGCGACAGACGCGGCGGCACTTCAACGGCCTAGAGGAGCTCTAGCCATGCAAGATCGTTCCGGCGGCTTTGCCGCAGTTCTCGCCAATCCGATCCTCAACACGGATTCGTACAAGGTTTCCCACTTCCTGCAATATCCGCCCGACGCGCAGGCGATGTTCTCCTACGTCGAATCGCGCGGCGGCCGCTACGACCGCACGTTGTTCTTCGGCCTGCAGATGCTGCTGAAGGAGTATCTGTGCCGGCCCGTCACGCACGCGATGATCGACGAGGCGCGCGATTTCTTCGCGGTGCACGGGCTGCCGTTCAACGAGGACGGCTGGCGCCATATCGTCGAGCGCTACGACGGCTTCCTGCCGGTGAAGATCCGCGCGGTGCCGGAAGGCTCGATCGTGCCCGTGCACAACGTGCTGATGACCGTCGAATGCGACGATCCGAAGGTGTTCTGGCTCGCGTCGTATCTGGAGACGATGCTGCTGCGCATCTGGTATCCGGTGACGGTCGCGACGCGCAGCTGGCATCTGCGGCAGACGATCCGCCGCTTCCTCGAGAAAACCGACGACGATCTCGCGCAGTTGCCGTTCAAGCTGCACGACTTCGGCGCGCGCGGCGTGTCGAGCGCCGAGTCGGCCGCGCTCGGCGGCGCCGCGCACCTGGTGAGCTTCATGGGCTCGGATACCGTGCTCGGCGTGCTCGCCGCGAACCGCTTCTATCGCGAGCCGATGGCCGCGTACTCGGTGCCGGCGGCCGAGCACAGCACGATCACGTCGTGGGGCCGCGAGCACGAGGCCGATGCGTACCGGAACATGATCGAGCGCTTCGGCCTGCCTGGTGCGATCGTGTCGGTCGTGTCGGATTCCTACGATCTGTTCGCCGCGCTCGACATGTGGGGCGGCCCGCTGCGTCAGGCGGTGCTCGATTCGGGCGCGACGCTCGTCGTGCGGCCCGACTCCGGCGACCCGGTGACGATCGTGCTGCAGACGGTGCGCGCGCTCGACGCGTCGTTCGGCTCGAACGTGAACGGCAAGGGGCGGCGCGTGCTCGACCACGTGCGCGTGATCCAGGGCGACGGCGTCGACGAGCAGTCGATCGAGGCGATCCTCGCCGCACTCGACGACGCCGGCTACGCGGCCGGCAACGTCGTGTTCGGAATGGGCGGCGCGCTGCTGCAGCGGGTCGATCGCGACACGCAACGCTTCGCGATGAAATGCTCGGCGATCCGGCGCGGCGACGTTTGGCACGACGTCAGCAAGGATCCCGTCACCGATTCGGGCAAGCGCTCGAAGCAGGGGCGGCTCACGTTGCTGCGCAATCGGCACACGGGCGAATACCGGACGGTGGCGCTGCCGGTCGCATGGGACGATCGCGCGCTCGAAGGCGAGTGGGACGATGCGCTCGAGACGGTGTTCGACACCGGGCGGATGCTCGTCGATGCGACGTTCGCCGAGGTGCGGGCGAGGGCGCACGCGGCCGAAGTGTGAAGGTCGGCGTCGGGGCGCTGGTTCGCCCCGACATGCGCCGCGACGCCGGCGAGCGTCATCGTTCGCCGGCCAGCGTGGACCCGCCGTGTTCCGCGCGCCGTGCCGCGTCCATGGCGCGCGCGAGCGCATCGAATACCGCCGGCCCCTTGCAGCGCGACACGTTGAAGCGCATGAACGACGTCGCGCTGCGCGACGCGCTGAACACGTCGCCGGGCGCGAGCACCACGTCATGGTCGAGCGCATGGCGCGCGACGCGCGCCGCATCGAGCCCGTCCGGCAGCGCCGCCCATATGAACAGACCGCCGCGCGGCTCCGTCCAGATCCGGAGCCCCGCGCGTGCGAGCCGCCGGATCGTTTCGCCCATCGCATCGGCCAGCTGCGCGCGCAGGCCGTCGAGATGCCGCCGGTACGTGCCGTCCACCAGCAGCCGATGCACGACGTTCGCGCCGATCTGCGCGTTGCCGAACGACGTCGCGAGCCTCAGGTCGACCAGCGCGTCGATCCATTCGGGGCGCGCGGCGACATAGCCGCAGCGGATCGCGGCCGACAGCGTCTTCGAGAAGCTGCCGATCGACACCACGCGCGACAATCCGTCGAACGCCGCCAATCGCGGTGCGGGCGTGCTCTCGAAGTCCGCGAAGATATCGTCCTCGACGATCAGCAGCCCGTGCTCCGCCGCCAGCGTCAGCAGCCGATGCGCAACGGGCGGCGCGAGCGTTGCGCCAGTCGGGTTGTGCAGCGCGGCGTTGGTGATGTACAGGCGCGGCCGGTGTTCGACGAGCGCCTGTTCGAAGCGCGCGAGATCGGGGCCGTTCGGCGTGTACGGCACGCTGACGATGCGCGCACGATGCGCGCGCAGCAGCGCCTGGAAGTTGAAGTAGCACGGATCGTCGAGCACGACCGTGTCGCCCGGCTCGAGCAGCAGCCGGCACACCAGATCGAGTGCGTGCGTGCCGCCGTCGGTCAGCATGATCTGCGCGGGCTCCGCGTGGATGCCGTGCTGGGCGAGGCGCCACGCAAGCTGCTGACGCAGCGCGGGCAGCCCGAGCGGCGTCGCATAGTCGGTCAGCGCATCGGGTTCGTCGCGCGACACCGCGCGCAGTGCGCGGCGCAGACTCTCGTCCGGCAGCCACGACGACGGCAGCCAGCCGCAGCCGGGCTTCACCGAGCCCGGCGCCGCCTCGAGCGCCTGGCGCGACAACCACAGCGGATCGAGCTCGCGATCGAGCCGCGGGCCGAGCTCCGCGAGCGCGAGCGGCGGCGCATGGCCCGCCACGTAGAAGCCCGAGCCGCGCCGCGCGACGAGCACGCCCTCGCTCGCGAGCCGCTCGTACGCATCGACGACGGTCGATTTCGACACGCCCAGCGCGTCGGCCATCATCCGGATCGACGGCACGCGCGCACCGGGCATCAGCGCGCGGCTCGCGATCCGCGCGCGCAAGGTGTCCATCACGGTTTCCACGCGGGTGCGCGATGGTGCGGGCGCAGTGGGCAACACGGGAATCGGCACGGCACGGCTCATGGCTGAAAAGAACTGTACGGACGGTTGTTCAGTACAGTTTGGCGGAATTGTATTGGGCTGTAGCTTACGCGCTTTTCGCGCGCGGCGGATCATCGGTGATCTCCATTCGACGATCAGGATTTCCCGTGCAAAAGACCACCGACGGATGGCTCAGCGGCCTGCTGGGCGTGATCATCTTCAGCGGCTCGCTGCCCGCCACGCGCGTCGCGGTGCAGGGGCTGGATCCGCTGTTCCTCACGTTCGCGCGCGCGACGATCGCCGGCGTGCTCGGGCTGATCCTGCTCGTCGCGTCGAAGCAGAAGCGGCCGACGCGCGCCGAGACCGCCTCGCTCGCCGTGGTCGCGCTCGGCGTCGTGGTCGGCTTTCCGCTGCTGACGGCGCTGGCGCTCAAGCACGTGACGTCCGCGCACGCGATCGTGTTCGTCGGGCTGCTGCCGCTCGCGACCGCGCTGTTCGGCGTGTGGCGCGGCGGCGAGCGGCCGCGGCTGCCGTTCTGGATCTTCTCGCTGGTCGGCAGCGGCGCGGTGGCCGCGTTCGCGCTGCGCAACGGCGGCAGCGCGTCGGTGGTCGGCGATGCGCTGATGCTCGCGGCGATCGTCGCGTGCGGGCTCGGCTATGCGGAAGGCGCACGCCTGTCGCGTCAGCTCGGCGGCTGGCAGGTGATCTCGTGGGCGCTCGTGTTGTCGCTGCCGGTGATGCTGCCGCTCGCCGCGTTCACGTGGCCCGCGACGTTCGACGGCGTCGACGCCGCCGCGCTGTGGGGGCTCGCGTACGTGTCGCTGTTCAGCATGCTGATCGGCTTCGTGTTCTGGTATCGCGGCCTCGCGCTCGGCGGGATCGCGGGCGTCGGCCAGCTGCAATTGCTGCAGCCGTTCTTCGGCTTCCTGCTCGCCGCCGGGCTGCTGCACGAGACGGTGCCGCCGTCGATGCTCGTCGTGACGGCGGTCGTGGTCGGCTGCGTGGCCGGCGCGAAGTACTTCTCGAAGATGGCGCCGGTGCAGCGCGCGGGCTGACGCGTGACTGCGCGGCGGCGGGTCAGGCGACGACGTTCAACGATCGCCGCGAGCGCAATCGCCTGACAACGAAACGGCCGCGCATGCCGGTAGCGGCATTGCGCGGCCGTTGGCGTTCGGCTCGCCGAACGCGGCGCGGGCGCGGGTGCGGATTTGGGCGGCGCGCGTTACTCGAAGGTCTCGAGCGCGAGCAGTTCGCCGATCGTCTGCCGGCGGCGGATCAGCCGCGGCGTGCCGCGATCGACGAGCACTTCCGGTGCGAGCGGCCGGCTGTTGTAGTTCGACGACATCGACGCGCCGTATGCGCCCGCATCGTGCAGGAACAGCAGATCGCCGATCTGCGGCTGCGGGAGCTTGCGGTGCGTGACCACGCCGCCCGCGTCCTGCGTGAACACGTCGCCGGACTCGCACAACGGGCCGGCGATCGCGATGTCGACGAGCGGGCGGCCGGCCGGCAGCGTGCCGTCCGGCGCGTGCACCGACACCGCGTGGTAGCTGCCGTACATCGACGGACGCATCAGGTCGTTGAAACCCGCGTCGATCAGCACGAAGTCGTGCTGCGGCCGGCGGTTCACGGCCTGCACTTCGGTGACGAGCGTGCCGGCCTCGGCGACGAGGAAGCGGCCCGGTTCGATCTCGATGCGCACCGCGTGGCCGAGATGCCGTTCGATCCGCTTGCGCGCGGCATCCCACTGGTTGAAGTAGTGACCGACGTCGACGCGCGGCTCGCCGTCGCGATACGGAATCGACAACCCGCCGCCCGCCGAAATGGCGTCGATGTCGTGGCCGAGCGACGTGACGAGATCGACCATCGCGTCGCACACCTGCGACAGGTGGCCGTAGTCGACGCCCGAACCGATATGCATGTGGATGCCGACCAGTTTCAGCCCGTAGCGGCGCACGATCTCGATCGCGCGCGGCACGTCGTCGATCCAGATGCCGTGCTTGCTCTGCGGGCCGCCGGTGTTGGTCTTGTTGCTGTGGCCGTGGCCGAAGCCGGGGTTCACGCGCAGCCACACGCGATGGCCGGGCGCATGCTCGCCGACGCGCGCGAGCATGTCGAGCGACCCGGCGTTCACCGTCACGCCGTGCTTCAGCACGGCCGCGAGCGTCGGACGATCGATCAGGTCGGCGGTGAACACGACGCCTTCCGGCTCGCCGGCCGGGCTGAAGCCGGCCGCGAGGCTGCGCTCGATTTCGCCGAGCGACACGGCGTCGACGCACGCGCCTTCTTCGCGCATCAGCTTCAGGATATGCAGGTTCGAGTTCGCCTTCTGCGCATAGCGGATCACGTCGAACTGGCGCAGTTGAGCGATGCGTTCGCGAATGACGTCGGCGTCGTACACCCACAGCGGGGTGCCGTATTGCTGCGCGAGCGTCGCGAGCTGGCGGGAATCGAGGGACATGGCGGTGGATCGGTCGAATGAACGGATAGCCGCAATGATGCGCCGGATCATCTATACAGTAAAATGCCTGTTTATATGTATTCGATTCATTCCTGATATATTGGTGGCCATGCTGACACACCGGCACATCGAGGTCTTCCGCGCGCTGATGGTCACCGGCAGCACCACGCGCGCGGCCGAAATGCTTTATACGTCGCAGCCGACGATCAGCCGCGAGCTCGCGCGGATGGAGCAGGCGGTCGGCTTCGCGCTGTTCGAGCGCTCGCACGGCCGGCTGCGGCCGACGATGGCCGCGCTCACGCTGTTCGACGACGTGCGGCTCGCGTATGTGGGGCTCGAGCGCGTCGCGGCGACGGCCGCGCGGTTGCGCGAGTTTCGCGACGGCCAGCTGTCGGTGATCGCGCTGCCGGCGTTCGCGCATGCGATTCTGCCGGGCGCGTGCCGGCGTTTTCACGACGCGCATGCGGGCGTCAGCGTGTCGGTCGCGACGCAGGAGTCGCCGGTGCTCGAGGAGTGGCTGACCGCGCAGCGCTACGACCTCGGCTTGACCGAGCACGACGTCGCGCCGGCCGGCACGGTGCTCACGCCGCTGCTCGAGGTCGACGAGGTCTGCGTGCTGCCCGACGGCCATCCGCTGCTCGACAAGCAGGCGATCGATCTGGCGGATCTCGCCGATCGCCCGTTCGTGAGCCTGTCGCTGAACGACCCATACCGGATCCTGATCGACGAGGCATTCGCGCAGCTCGGCGTCGCGCCGCGTTCGGTAGTCGAGACGCCGTCGGCCGTGTCGGTGTGCGCGTTCGTGCGGCAGGGGCTCGGTGCCGCGATCGTCAATCCGCTGACCGCGCTCGATTTCGTCGGGCGCGACCTGCATGTGCGGCCGCTCACGCGTTCGTTTGCGTATCGCGTCAGCGTGATCCTGCCCGAGCATCGGCCGAAGAACCTGCTGGTCGATGCGTTCACCGACGCATTGCGCGACGAAGCGACGGCGATCCGCAGCCGGCTCGCGGCCTTGCCGGGTTAGTGCGCGGGTAGCGCCGGCCGTATGATGGACGTTTCGCTGCATGCAGCCTCGCTTCGACGGAACCCGCGATGACCGACACTTCTTCGTTGCCCGCACAACCGACGCTCACCGGCGAGCACATCGTGCTGCGGCCACTCGCGCTATCCGACCGGCAGGCGCTGCTCGATGCGGCGGCGGACGGGGAGTTATGGAATTTGAAGGTCACGGTCGTGCCGGACGAACGCACGGTCGACGCGTATCTCGACACCGCGCTGCAAGGCCGCGCGGCCGGCACGGTGATGCCGTTCGCGATCGTCGAGCGGCCGTCGGGCCGCGTGATCGGCAGCACGCGCTTCTGGAAGATCGACCGCAACAATCGCAAGCTCGAAATCGGTCATACGTGGCTGAGCGCATCGGCGCAGCGCACGCGCGCGAATACCGAAGCGAAATGGCTGCTGCTCGCCTACGCATTCGACACGCTGCAGTGCGTGCGCGTGCAGTTCACGACCGACGAATTGAACGAGAAGTCACGCGCCGCGATACTGCGGCTCGGCGCGAAGCAGGAAGGGATCGTGCGTCACGAGCGGATCATGCCCGACGGGCGCAAGCGCAACTCGGTGCGCTTCAGCATCATCGACGACGAGTGGCCGGCCATCCGCGATCGGTTGAAAGCGAAGCTCGCGACCTGACGCTTGCCGTGTAGCGTCCGGTGATGCGCGTCGCGTGGCGTTGCCCGAGGGGAACGGCGGCGCGACGCGCGGGGATTCGGCATGCCGCCGCGCACGGCGCGCGGCGGTGCGTCGCGTTACTGCGCCGACGCGAGGTGATGACGCTGCGCGAGCTTCTGCGCGTCCGCGTAGTGCGCCTGCAGGATCGGCAGCGCCTGACGTGCGACTTCCTTCAGCTTCGCATCGCGGCCCGACGCGATTTCGGCCTGGAATGCCGAGATCGTCTTCTGCTGGCCGGCGAGCGCGACCTGCTCGATGTACGCCTTGTCGAACTCGGCGCCGCGCAGATTCTTGATGCCGTCGAGCACGGCGCGGTCGGGATCGTTGGCCGGCACGTCGACGCCGCGCGGGCTCGCGGCGCGCATCGCCTGGATGATCTTTTCATCGTCGGTCGACACGCGTTGCGCGAACGCCTTCACCTGGCTGTCCGACGTGCGCGAATCGGCGATGCGCGCGGCGTCGTGCTGGGTCGACACGGTCTTCGTGCCGTCGGTGATGAAGGCCTGGTCGGCTTCGTGGATGCGCGCTTGCGTCGTCGCGGCCGGCGCGGACGCCGACGGCTGCGCCGTTTGCGCGGTCGCCGTCACGGCGACGAGAAGCAGGCCAGCGGCAGACAGTGCAACGCGCGTGACTTTGGGAAAGCGGTTCATGGGACCTCCTTTCTATCGGGGCTCTGTTCAATGGACGGATCGCGTGATCCGCTGCTGTTGCGAGAGGCCGGGGCGCGGCCCGGGCCGGGCTCGAGCGCCGCTCTGCCGAGGCGGCTGTCGAAGTGTTTCCCGGCCCGACCGATTCTAGGAGAGCGTCTGCGTCGCAGGTGCAACCGCGCTGTGGTTTGTGTAACGGATGGTAAGACGAATGGAAGGGCTCGCGAGCGTGCAGGTAGCGGCTACCTGCGGCGCGCTTTCATGGCGGCAAAATTTGCGTGCCTGACGTGCATCGGCCCGGCCGCGCTCGGCGCGCGTGTCATCGGCGTGTCATCGTCGAATCTGCAACGCGGCGCGTGAACACGCGCCGCGCCGCTATACGCGATCGAGCAATGCGTCGAGGCTCGGCAGCAACGGTGTGTCGCAATGCGGCTGCAATGCGTGCGGCGTCGTATAGCCCCACGCGACGCCTTGAAATGCGATGCGCGCGCGGCGCGCGGCCTCGGCGTCGCGGATCTCGTCGCCGACGTACAGCACGTCGGCCGGTTGCACGCCTGCTTCACGCACCAGCGCACGCAGCCTGCGCGCCTTGCCGAACAGCGGAATGCCGCACGCGAACGTATCGACGCGGCCGCTCGCATGCGGGCCGAGCCGGTCGCGCACGACGTCCTCGCTGTTCGACGTCGCGATCGCGATGCGGATGCCGCGCGCGGCGAGCGCGTCGAACGTGGCGGCGACGCCGGGGAACAGCTCCACCTGCGCGAGGCGCGGGCGCATCAGCCGGCGCACGTCGAGCGTCACGCGCGGCACCTTCCAGACGGGCACCTCGAGGGCGCGGATGATCTCGCGCGCGGACATCCCGCGCAGCGCCGGCCGCAGCTCGGGCGTCGCGTCGCGAAAGCCGTGCAGGCGCGAGGCGTCGGTCAGCGCCGACAGGAAACAGTCGAGGGAATCGGCGAGCGTGCCGTCGAAGTCGAATGCGATGAGTCGATAGGGCATGAAACGGTGCGGGATATTCATCGAGCGGCCGACGATAGCACCGAATCGGAAGCGCTGCTGGGCGGTTTGGCCGCGACGCGCGGGCCACGGCGCACCTCGCGCCGCAGCCCTTCGCTGCGCGGCCGGGCTGCTTGCCGCTCGTCCGGGCGCGCGCTATCGTGGCTGCTCCGCCCGCGACTCCCGGAGACCGACGTGCCCGATATCCCGCCCGCCACGCTGAGAATTTCCACCGACAAGCGCGAACTCGACGTCGACGCGATCTTCGAGTTCCTGCATCGCGACGCGTACTGGTCGCAGGGCATCCCGCGCGACGTCGTCGAGCGTGCGATCGAAGCTTCGCTGTGCTTCGGCGCCTACGTCGACGGCCGGCAGGTCGGCTTCGCGCGGCTCGTGACCGATCACGCGACGTTCGCCTACCTGTGCGACGTGTTCGTGCTGCCGCACGCTCGCGGCAACGGCTACGGCCGCGCGTTGATCGACTACGTGTTCGCGCAGCCGATGTTGCAGGGCCTGCGCCGCGTCATGCTCGTGACGACCGATGCGCACGCGCTGTACCGGCCGGTCGGCTTCGAGCCGCCCGCGCATCCCGAGCGCATCATGGAGATCCGCCGCCCGGACGTGTACGTGAAGCGCTGACGCGCGGGGCGAAGCGCATGCGGCCCGAGCGGCGCATACAATACGCGCTTTCGTCTTGCAGAAGGAACGCCCATCATGACCGAACAGGAAGCCGAACAGCTCGCCACCCATCGCCACTACAAGGGCGGCCTCTATCGCTATATAGGCGTCGCGCGCCATTCGGAAACGGAGGAAGCGGTGGTCGTGTACGAGCACCTGTGGCCGCATGCGCGCGGCCTGTGGGTGCGCCCGGAAGCGATGTTCAACGAGAATCTGCCCGACGGCACGCCGCGCTTTCGCAAGCTGCGCGACTGATCGCCCGACCGATACGCCCGGCTGATAAACCCGACCGAACCGCGCGTCAGCCGCCGCGGCGGGCGCCGTGCGATGCGTGGTCGCGCATCGCCATCGCGAAGAACCGCCGGATCTCGTCCATCAGCTCCGCGCGTGCCGACGCGAAGTCGAATGCGCGCCGGTTTTCCTGCGCGTGCACGCGCCGCCACTCGTCGGCCGCGTGGCGCGCTTCGCGCGCGCGCAGCGCATCGAGCTCGGGTGTGCGCAGCGCGTGATCGGCGATCAGCGTGACGCCTTCGCGGCTCACTTCGAGCACGCCGCCGGCCACCAGAATGCGGCGCCGCTCGCCGCTCGGCGCATCGACGAGCGTGACGACGCCGGGCCGGATGCGCGTGAGCAGCGGCGCGTGGCGCGGATAGATCCCGAGCTCGCCGCTTTCGCCGGGGACGACGACGAAATGCGCGTCGCCCGAATACAGCACGTTCTCGACGCTCAGGATGTCGAGCTTCATCGACGTGTCCATCGTCGCCTCCTTCACTCGTTCAAACGGCCGCCGCGCCCGCGACGATCTCGCACAGCTCGGTGGTGATCTGCGCCTGCCGCGTCTTCTGGTAGAGCCGCCGCAGGTCGCGCAGCACGCGGTCCGCGTTGTCGGTCGCGGTCTGCATCGCGAACATGCGCGCGCATTGCTCGCAGGCGTCGTTCTCGACGACGGCCTGGTACAGCATCGATTCGACGTAGCGCAGCAGCAGCGTCTCGACCGCCGGCCGCGGCGCCGGTTCGTACAGATAGTCGGACGACACGCTCTCGCTTGCCGGCGCGGCGTCGTCGGGCGTGGCGAGCGGCAGCAGCATGTCGATGCGCGGCTCGTACGCGAGCGGGCTCGTCAGACGGTTGTAAGCGATGTACACCGCGTCGAGTTCGCCGTCGACGAACGCGGTCAGCGGCACGAGCAGCGCGCCGAGCACGGTGTCGAAATGCGGTTGCGCGGCGAGGCCGCCCGAGCGCGCGACGATGGTCGCGCCGTGACGCATCAGCGGCTGCAGCCCGCGCGCGCCGATCACGCTCAACTCGCACGCGATGCCGTCGTGCTCCCATCGTTCCAGCGCATCCAGGCATTGCACCAGCAGCCGCGCGTTCAGCGGCCCGCACAGCCCGCGGTCGGTGCTGACGACGATCAGCCCGACGCGCCGCACCGTTGCGCGTGGCGTCATCAGCGTCGAGCCGTAATCGGGCCGGTCGCGCAGCACGCGTTCGGCGATCGCGCGCACGCGCTCGGCATACGGCCGGAAGTCGCGGGCGCGCCGCTGCGCGCTCGCCATTTTGGTCCGTGCCATCATCTCCATCGCCTTGGTGATCTGGCGCGTGGACGAGGTGCTGGCGATTTTCGAGCGAATTTCGCGGATGTGCATGGTCGGCAAGGAAGGGGATGCGAGGCAGGACGCGCCGCGTATGCAGGCGGGCTGCCATCGATGCGTCATGGTGCGATTTCATGCTATCGGGACTTCACCTGAAACGATTGATGCGGGTCAAACAATCGTCTGCGGATTCGCACCAGAATCGGTTCACGCGTTCCTCCACGAACCTTCACGAGAGGCAGTCATGTCCGACTCCCGGCAGCATCAGAAATACGACGCGCTGATCGCGCGATGCCGTACGGTGCGGCCGGTGACGGTCGCGGTCGTCCATCCGTGCGACGAAGTGTCGTTGCGTGCGGCCGTCGATGCCGCGCAGGCCCGCATCATCACGCCGGTGCTGGTCGGCCCCGCCGCGCGCATCACGGCGCTGGCCGCGACGATCGGCGTCGACGTGTCGGGCTTTCGGCTCGTCGATGCGCCGCACAGTCACGCGGCGGCCGCGTTGGCCGTCGCGCTCGTGCGCGCGGGCGACGCGCAGGCGCTGATGAAGGGCAGCCTGCACACCGACGAGCTGCTCGAAGAAGTCGTGCGGCCCGATACCGGGCTGCGCACGCAGCGGCGGTTGAGCCACGTGTTCATCATGGACGTGCCGACCTACTACAAGCCGCTGTTCATCACCGATGCGGCCGTCAATATCCGGCCGACGCTCGAGCAGAAGGCCGACATCGCGCAGAACGCGATCGATCTCGCGCATGCGCTCGGCATCGCGCAGCCGAAGGTCGCGATCCTGTCGGCGGTCGAGACGGTCAGTTCGAAGCTGCCGTCGACGGTCGATGCGGCCGCGCTGTGCAAGATGGCCGAGCGCGGCCAGATCACCGGCGCGCTGCTCGACGGGCCGCTCGCGCTCGACAACGCGATCAGCCCCGAAGCAGCGCGCCTCAAGCATCTCTCGTCGGCCGTCGCCGGCGACGCCGACATCCTGCTCGCGCCCGATCTCGAAGCCGGCAACATGCTCGCGAAAGAGCTGACGTTCCTCGCCAATGCCGATGCGGCCGGCATCGTGCTCGGCGCGCGCGTGCCGGTGATCCTGACGAGCCGCGCCGACAACGAGCGCACGCGGCTCGCGAGCTGCGCGATCGCGGCGCTGGTCGCGGACGCCGCGCGTGGCGCGGGCGTGCCCGCGGCCGTGGTGTCGCCGGCATCGGCCACGCCGGCCGAGGCGGCGGTGCTGGCGTCGGCGCAAGCCGCATCACGGTGAAGGAGGCGGCGATGCGGCATCCGGTGCTGGTCCTGAACGCAGGCTCGTCGAGCCTGAAATTTTCGGTGTACGACACGCGTGACGACCGGTCGCTCGACGCCGGCGTGCATGGGCAGATCGACAGCCTGCACGTCGCGCCGCGTCTCACCGTGGTCGATGCGCACGGCGTGCTGCTCGCTGATCGCGCGGTCGCACGCCCCGGCCATCATGCGGCGATCGAAGCGCTGCACGCGTGGTTCGCCGATCACGTCGGGCGCGAGGCGGCGTTCGACGGCGTCGGCCACCGCGTCGTGCACGGCGGCCCGTATTTCACCGCGCCGGTGCGGATCGATGCGCGCGTGCTGGAGACGATCGCATCGCTGGCGCCGCTCGCGCCGCTGCACCAGCCGCATCATGTCGATGCGATTCGTGCGGTCGCCGCGTTCGCGCCCGAGCTGCCGCAGGTCGCCTGTTTCGACACCGCGTTCCATGCGACGATGCCCGCGCTCGAGCGCGAATTTGCGCTGCCGCGCGCGCTCACCGAACAGGGCATCGTGCGCTACGGCTTTCACGGGCTGTCGTACGAATATGTGTCGGGCGTGCTCGCGGAACTCGATCCCGCGTGGCGGCAGCGCCGCACCATCATCGCGCATCTCGGCAACGGCGCGAGCCTGTGCGCGCTCGAGCAGGGCCGCAGCGTCGCGACGACGATGGGCTTCACCGCCGTCGACGGGCTGCCGATGGGCACGCGCACGGGTAGCCTCGACCCCGGCGTGATCCTGTACTTGCTGCGACACGACGGGCGTTCCGTCGATGACGTCGAGCATCTGATCTATGCGGAATCCGGGCTGCTCGGTGTGTCCGGCGTGTCGAGCGACATGCGCACGCTGCTCGCGAGCGATGCGCCTTCGGCCGCGCATGCGGTCGAGCTGTTCGCGTATCGCGTCGCGCGCGAGATGGCCGCGCTGGCCGGCGTGCTCGGCGGCGTCGATACGCTGGTGTTCACCGCGGGCGTCGGCGAGCATGCGCCGCGCGTGCGCGAGCTGATCTGCGCGCGCGCCGCGTGGCTCGGCATCGCCGTCGACGCAAGCGCGAACGCGGCCGGCCGCGCGGTGATCTCGACCGACGCGTCGCGCGTGACGGTTCGCGTGATGCCGACCGACGAGAATTTGATGATCGCGCGTCACACGCGCCGCGTGCTGGACGGCGCGGTATTTTCTCCTTCGACCTCGAGCGCCTCACTATCCCGATGAAATCCACTCACCGACCCGCGACGGCGTCGCTGCCGATCTTCTGGCCGATGGCGGCCGCCGCCACGCTGTTCGAAGCCGGCTCCGAACTCACTGCCCGCAATCTGCGATTCGTCGCGGAGGAGGAGAAGCTGCACTTCGGCCAACGTCCGGCGCTCGCCACGGAGAACCGGCCGCTGCTCGAGCTGCGCACGATGATCTTTCGCGACTACTCGACGGCGCAGCCGCAAGGGCTGCCGACGATCGTCGATGCGCCGTATGCCGGCCACAGCGCGATGATCGCCGATTACCAGCCGGGGCAGAGCCTGATGCAGACGCTGCGCGAGCACGGCGTCACGCGGCTCTACCTGACCGACTGGCGTTCGGCGACCGAGGACATGAAGGATCTCGAGATCGACCAGTACCTTGCCGAACTGAACGTGTGTGTCGACGAGCTGGGCGGGCGCGTGAACCTGGTCGGGCTGTGTCAGGGCGGCTGGATGTCTGCGATGTACGCGGCGCGCTTCCCGCACAAGGTCGCGAGCCTCGTGCTCGCGGGCTCGCCGATCGACACGGACGCGGGCGACGGCCCGATCAAACAGATGGCGCATACCTATCCGCTGTCGTTCTACGAGGAGCTCGTTGCGATGGGCGGCGGCCTGATGCGCGGACGTTTCATGCTGCGCGGCTGGAAGAACATGCATCCCGACCAGCATTATCTGGCCGACCACGTCGATCTCTACGAACATCTCGACGACCCGGATTATCTGCGCAAGCGCGAGATATTCGCGAGCTGGTACGAGAGCCCGATCGACCTGCCGGGCCGCTGGTATCTGCAGGCGATCCAGCAGATCTTCAAGGAAAACCGGCTCGCGCGCGGCACCTTCGTTGCACTGGGCCGCACGCTCGACCTGAAGGACGTGCGCTGTCCCGCATTCCTGCTCGCCGGCGAAACCGACGACATCACGACGCGCGAGCAGGTGTTCGGCGCGCAGCAGTATCTCGGCACGCCGGCGGAGCAGGTGACGAGCCGGCTCGTGCCGGGCGGCCACATCGGGCTGTTCATGGGCTCGCGCACGTTGAAGGACACGTGGCCGGGGATCGCCGCGTGGATCGCGCAGCAGCGTTGATGCGGGCAGTTGGCGCGGCGAGTCCGGCGCGCCCACCCGCTCACGCGCCGGCCAGTGCCTTTGCCAGCTCTGGCGGCGCGTGCGCGACCGTCACCTGCGGCGTGCCATGCCACGCCGCCAGCCGTTGCACGGCCTTCGCGACATCGGCCGCGAGCCCCGTGCCGAATCGCACGCCGGGCTCGACGTGCACGGCCTTCAATTCGAACGTGCCGAGCGCGCGATGCGCTTTCGCGTCGACGCGTCCGATCAGCCGGCCGCGATGCAGCACCGGCAGGCAGAAGTAGCCGTAGCGCCGCTTGTGCGCAGGCGTATAGCACTCGATCGTGTAGTCGAATCCGAACAGCGTCGACGCACGCCGGCGGTCCCACACCACCGGATCGAACGGCGACAGCAGCGTCGTCACCGTCGAGCGCAGCGTGTCTGCCGCGGCGGCCGGCAGCAATGCGTCGAGCGAGCGATGCACGTAGGCCGGCTCCTTCCAGCCGGCCACTTCGACCGGAATCAGCTCGCCCGCGCCCGCGAGCGCGTCGAGTTCGGCACGATACGAGCGGCGCGGCAGCCGGTAGTAATCGGCGACCCAGTCCGCGCGCACGACGCCGAGCGCGCGGCAGGTGTAGTCGAGCAGCGCCGGCAGCACCGCCTCGCGCGGCGGCAGGTCGCACGCATCGTCCCAGTCGGGCAGCACGCGTTCGCGCACGTCATAGATCCGCTGGAAATTGCGGCGCTCCGATACCATCAGCTCGCCTAACGTGAACAGCACTTCCAGGTGCTTCTTCTCGGGTTTGCGGTCCCACCAGCCGTTGCCTGTTACGCCATCCTCACGGACGAAATCCGCCGATTTCACCGGGCCTTGCGCGCGGATCCGCGCCAGCAGCGAGTCGATCTCCGCGCGATTCTGCGCGTGCCAGTCGGCCGCGTATTTCCATCCCATTCCGCGCGGGTCGAGCATCTTGTAGCGCATCAGCCCGAACTGCTCGACGGGCAGGAAGCACGCTTCGTGCGACCAGTATTCGAACAGGCGCGCTTCGGCGAGATGCTCGTCGAGCCAACGCGGGTCGAAGTTGCCGACGCGGCTGAACAGCACCAGATACGGGCTGCGCGCGACGACGTGAATGGTGTCGATCTGCAATTGCGCCATGCGGCGGATCGCATCGAGGACGTCGGCCTTCGTGGCCTTGCGGCGCGGCGGGGTCAGCAGGCCCTGCGCGGCGAGATGCAATGCGCGGGCGGCGGCGGGCGAGAGCGTGAGCATCGGGACGGCGGCTGAGGTGGCGGTCGGGCATCACTGTAGCGCGAAAGCGGCGCGCGCGTGCACGCCGCGTGTCTGACAATGCTTGACAGATGCGCGGCCCGAGTTTCCTTATAGTGCTGCCATGACGCGATGAAACAGGCGCGCAACGATTCGGCTTCCGACGCACATATGTCAATGGCACGCAGGAAGCAGATCCGGGATTCTCAACCCCCACGAGGAACCCGGAGCCCTGAGCGGACATCCATGCGGCTGTGCACCGGCCCCGTGTGGATGTCCGCTGTTTTTTTCGTGGTCCGTCACGAGCCGAATCCTGTTCTTCAGCCCATCTGGCGCATCATTTCCGCTTGCCGCGCGCGACCTCGTCGCCGGCGCCCGGCGGCAGCCGGCGCGTGATCGGAATCGACGCGAACGAGCACAGCCCGACCACGACGAACGCCGGCCAGAAGTCCGACCACACCATCGTCTGATGCCCCTGCAGCCAGTGCGACAGATGCAGCACGAGGCCGGCGACCGTCACGCCGAGCCCGAGCGACATCTGCTGGACGACGCTGCCGAGGCTCGTCGCGCGCCCTGCATCGGCCTGCGAAATATCGGCGTAGATCATCGAGTTGAGGCTCGTGAACTGCAGCGCGGGAAAGATTCCGCCCACCAGCACGATGGTCCAGATCGCCCAGGTCGGCATGCCCGGATGGAACACGCCGTATGCGGCGATCGCGAGCCCGGCGAACGCGGCGTTGTAGATCAGCACCGTGCGAAAGCCGAAGCGGCGCAGCGTATGAGTGGCCGTCGAGCGGCTCACCGCGCCGCCGAGCGCCGACGCGCAGGTGATCAGCCCGGAGTGGAACGCGCTCATGCCGAGCCCTTCCTGCAGCGCGAGCGGCAGCAGGAACGGCACCGCGCCGAGGCCGATCCGGAACAGCGAGCCGCCTACCACGCTCGCGTGGTAGGTCGGAATCTTCAGGAAGCTCAGATCGAGCACCGGCCGCGTCTTGCGGCGCGCGTACGGCACGTACAGCGCGAGCATCGCCGCGCCGACCGCGCACATCGCGATCGCGTTGCCGCGCGACGTGAGCGCGCCGTCGATCAGCGTCAGCCCCATCAGCAGCAGCGCGGCGCCGCTCGCCGACAACAGGAACCCGAACCAGTCGAGCGGGCCGGGATCGGGCTCGTGCGTATTCGCGATGTGCTTGCTCGCCAGATAGATGCCGTAGATGCCGATCGGTACGTTGATGAAGAAGATCATCCGCCAGTGCAGATAGGTCGTGATGAAGCCGCCGACCAGCGGCCCGAGCGTGGGGCCGAACAGCGCGGGAATCGCGAGGTAGTTCATCGCGCGCACGAGCTCGGCGCGCGGCACCGCGCGGAAGATGATGATGCGGCCGACCGGCACCATCATCGCGCCGCCGACGCCCTGCACGAAGCGCGCGAAGGTCAGCAGGCCGAGCGAGTTGGAGGCCGCGCACAACAGCGAGCCGGCGACGAAAATGCCGATCGCGGTGCGGAATACCGAACGTGCGCTGAAGCGGTCGGCGAGCCATCCGCAGATCGGGATGAAGACGCCGAGGCCGACCACGTAGGCCGTGATCGCGATGTTCAGGGTGACGGGACTGTGCCCGAAGTCTCTCGCCATCGCGGGCAGCGCGGTGACGATGATGTTGGCGTCGACGCTTTCCATGAACAACGCACAGGCAACGATGAGCGGTGCTAGAAAGACGGGCGACATGGGCAGGGCGCGCGGTAAAGGCGCCATTATGCCCACATTGTGGGGATCGCGTCACGCAGCCGTGCGCGTGTTCCGCATGTTGCAATAGTCGTTCCTGTTACGGCGTCGCGAAGCAGAGACGACTGCGCCGGCGCCTCGGCTCCCGGCGACGCGCCCCCCCGACTTGCGCGCGTCGCGCGTTTCGTGCGACAGTCCACCCACATCTGCGAAACACCACAATGCGCATCGATCGACGGCCATCGAGACGAGCGCCCGCGCGAACGAGACCCCTGCCGATCCACTGGCCACCGAAAGGAGGGGACACGTCATGACATCGCGTCGTGCCGAATCGATCGCATCACATCCCGGTCTGCATCCGTCCACGCCCGCGCCGCGTCCGCGCTGGGCGGCGGTACTTGCCATCGCTTATCTTGCCGTCGCCGGCTGCGCCGCACAGGCCGACAATGCGAACCACGCGGCGAGCCAGCCCGCGATGCAGACGGCCGCAGCGCCGGCAAGCGCCGCAGCGGGCGCGCTGCTGCCGCCGCCTAGCCAGCTGTACGGCGACCTGTTCGTCGCGGTGCAGACCGCGCAGCTCTATCCCGACCAGAAGACGTTCGTCGACGCGACGCCCAATACCGATCCGGCGACGATCGTCCAGTTGTATCAGCAACAGAAATCCCAGCCGGGCTTCTCGCTGAAGGCGTTCGTCGACCAGTACTTCACGGCGCCGCCGCAGGGTGGCGTCACGCCGCCCGCGAACCTGACGCTGCGTCAGCACATCGACTGGCTGTGGCCGCAGCTCACGCGGACCACGACGAGCGTGCCGCCGTACAGTTCGCTGGTTCCGATGCCGAAGCCGTACGTCGTGCCCGGCGGCCGGTTCCGCGAAGGCTACTACTGGGACACCTATTTCACGATGCTCGGGCTGCAGGTGTCGGGGCGCGAGGATCTGGTCGACGACATGCTCGACAACTTCGCGTACCTGATCGACACGGTGGGCCACATCCCGAACGGCAACCGCACGTACTACGCGAGCCGCTCGCAGCCGCCGTTCTTCGCGTACATGGTCACGCTCGCCGCGCGGGCGGAAGGCGACACGGTCTACCAGAAGTATCTGCCGGCGCTGCGCAAGGAGTATGCGTACTGGATGCAGGGCGAAAGCGCGGCGCCGCGCGGCGAGGCCGTGCGCCACGTGGTCGCGATGCCGGACGGCGCGGTGCTCAATCGCTACTGGGATGCGAGCGACACGCCGCGCGACGAGTCGTATCTCGAGGACGTGACGACGGCGAAGGCCGTGCCGAGCCGTCCGGCGAACGACGTGTACCGCGACCTGCGCGCGGGCGCCGAAAGCGGCTGGGACTACAGCTCGCGCTGGTTTGGCGACGGCAGGACGCTCGCGACGATCCGCACGACGTCGATCGTGCCGGTCGACCTGAACAGCCTGATGTTCCATCTCGAGACGACGATCGTGAAGGGCTGCACGGTCGCGCGCGACGTCGGATGCGTGGTCGATTTTTCCGCGCGGGCCGCGCGCCGCGCCGCCGCGATCAACCGCTATCTGTGGAACCGCCACGGCTATTACGGCGATTACGACTGGCAGTTGCGCAAGCCGCGCGACGGCGTGACGGCCGCTGCGCTGTATCCGCTGTTTGCCGGCGTCGCGTGGCCGGAGCGCGCGAAGGCGACCGCGCGCGAGGTACGCAAGACGCTGTTGCAGCCGGGCGGCCTCGCGACGACGACGCAGAACACCGGCCAGCAGTGGGATGCGCCGAACGGCTGGGCGCCGCTGCAATGGATCGCGATCGAAGGGTTGCGGCGCTACGGCGAAGCGGCGCTCGCGAAGGACATCGGCACGCGCTTTCTCGCCGACGTGAAGCACGTGTATGCGACCGAAGGCAAGCTCGTCGAGAAGTACGTGGTGGAGGGCGCCGGCGAGGGCGGCGGCGGTGGCGGGGAATATCCGCTGCAGGACGGCTTTGGATGGACCAACGGCGTCACGCTGAAACTGCTCGGGTTGTATGGGGAGTAGCGGCGGTTGGCGCTGACGTGTGGCGACTAACGTGCGTTGGTCGAGACCTGATCTCCCGGTCAGCGGGAGATCAGGTCGGGGATTGCTTTGGGGTTGCTTCGTCAAGGGGGCGCGATCGACCCTGAGCGGTCAGTCAGGTTTGCCGTTAGCGGTCATTCAGCTTGAGGCTTGTGCTGGTAGGATTCACGTCCGGTTGGATGAATCGGAGCAATTCAGCAAATGAAATTCAACATCGAAGGGAAGGCGGAAATCATCGCGCCAACGCCACGACAGATCACTCACGCACTGAAATCGCTGCGCAGCTATGGCAAGTCATCTTATGCGTCTTTGACTGATGCTAGTGGTAGCTATGTGCAGGTAGCGGGCGGCGGCGTAAGTTGCATGATTGAGCGTTTCCAGTTCGGTGCGCAACGGTGGAGAGCATTCCACGACAAATCGTCACCTGTACGCCCAGACGGCACCATCCTAGTCTTCCGGGCGGGCAACATTCCGATGCGCTCAGACGAATGGTTCATGGCTGACCAGGTTGTGGAGGTATTTCTGGCCTTCCTCAACGGCGCACCGTACCCACCATTTGTTCATTGGCGGCCAGCGCCGGGCTTTTAAGGAGGCATCCGCCAGGAGACACTTTCTGCCGGCTTCTGTATCCCGAACTGTCAACGTTTCGAGGTTCGCGTTCGACTGACCGAAAATGGCCGAACCGAGTCAGCCGATCTGGTTCTGTCTATTTGGTCTAGCCGGCCTTAATACAGCTAACGGCAATCGGCTGCGACCGACGGGGATCAGCTGCCGCAGCAGTAGCCGAAGCCCAATCCCCAAGCCGACTGCCCGTTCGACCACGCACCGCACTGCCGCGCGAGCGACGGTGAGGTGCGGCACCTCCCACCC
>NZ_PQMX01000045.1:0-53050 GCF_004368385.1 Burkholderia sp. B10
TCGCTACGCTGCTCACGTACCAGACGCACTGCGCGCTCCCGGACTTCCGGGGAAAACTTGGTTGCCTTCTTGTTCATGGCTCGATTCTCTCAAGAATCCGAGCCTCCACAAAATTCGGTGCGGTTCAGCAGGCGATATGGGAACAATACGTCCATGACCGTGTAGCACGTATCGCGAGCCCCGACGCTTGGGGTGCCGTCAACGTTGCGCTCGACAGCGAAGCACTGAGCGTCAATCGACTGCAGTGCACGGCGCTCGGGCTGCGCCTGCCGGACGGTACGCTGATCGATAGTGAAACGGCCGACTGGCTTCCTGCGGCACGCAGTCTCGACGACGTGCCGACAACGGTCGACAGTGTGACCGTGCTTGCTGGTGTAGCACTGATGGACGCTCAGGGCGGCAACTGCGTCGAACCCGGCGAAAAGCCTGCGCGGCCGCGGCGCGTGACCCGCGAATACAAGCACGTTGCCGATCTGAACGGCGACGGACAGGAAGAAATCAGTGTCGAGCGCAACGTGGTAGCCCTTCTGTTCGACTTCGAGCAGGCCGGAGACTACGTCACCTGTCCGATCGCGCGGCTCGTGCGCACGCCACAAGGGCGGTTCGAACAGGACAAGAGCTTCGTCCCGCCGTGCCTGTTCCTGTCGGCGAGCGATCGCCTCGTGCATCGCGCGCAGCGCATCTCCGAAATCCTGTCTGCCAAGAGCGCCAGCCTTGCGGTGCGCCGCAAAGAGCGCTCGGATCAGATCGCCGATTTCGCCGTGTCCGACGTGGCGCTCTTCTGGCTGTTACATAGCGTGAATAGCACCTGGCCCGAACTCGCCCGTCTCGTACAGGCGCCGGACCAGCATCCGGAACGGCTCTACGCCGTGCTCGCCCGCTTGGCCGGTTCACTGCTGACGTTCTCTACGACCGAGTCGCTCCAGGCGATTCCGCTATACGATCACCACGCACCGGAGCCGATGTTTGCCGAGCTCGAATCGCTGATCAGAACACTGCTCGACGCCGTGATTCCGTCCCGAGTCGTGCCGATTGCACTCGAGCGCGTGCGCGCGACCACATGGCTCGGCCGAATCAACGATGAGCGGCTGACGGAAGGCGCTGAATACTATCTGTCGGTTCAGGCCGCCATGCCCGCACACGCCCTCATCGAGCACCTGCCGCGCCTCTGCAAGGTCGGCGCACCGGACGAAGTCGAGCAGATCGTCAATTCCGCGCTGCTCGGCATCGCACTGCGACCGATGTCGCGCCTGCCTGCCGCGATTCCCGTGCGGATAGAAAACCAGTACTTCGCGCTGGACAGCAACGATGCCGCGTTCAAACGGATGATCGACGCGCATGCCTGCCAGATCTACGTGCCGGCGTCGATTCCTGAAGCGTCGCTCGAGCTGTATGCGGTGCTGCCGTCATGAGTGCGGTGACGATGGCAGATTCGCCCCTGCTCCCGGTTGCGTTACGCGACACGGCACGCACGGTCACCGCACTGGCCGAAGAGCCGCTGTCGTTCGACACGCTTCGAGGCCAATGCAACACGCAGATCGACCAACTGCGCTCCGATCTGGGCTTGCGGGGCCTCCCGGATCACGTGATCAACGATGCGGTCTACGCGCTGTGCGCACTGCTCGACGAGGCCGCATTGAAGCACCTCACGGGAGAAGCTCGCGAAAGCTGGGAGAAGCGGCCGCTCCAGGAGGAACGTTTCTCGAGAAACGATGCCGGCGAGGAGTTGGTACGACGCATCGAGGATCGCTTGCTCGAGCCACGGTCGCCGCGGGTGCTGCTTGCGATATTCGCCGCGGTGCTGTCGCTTGGCTTCACCGGACGGTTTGCGATGGACGGGAGTACAGCGCGTGCGGCGCTTATTCGCACCCTCGACGAACGGCTTGGGCGCACGACTGCGGCGGAGGACAACCCCGCAGCGGCCGCTTCGATCGTGGTGAACAGCACCGACGCCCGCCCGCAGCGCATTTCTCCGCTGACTTGGGTGGTCGCCTCGTGCGTCGCCGTCGGCGTCGCCTGGTTCATGGTCGATCGATGGTTCATCGCGTCGATTGCTCAGATCGCGCAATAAAGGAACTCCACGATGTGGGTCGGACCTGGCTTATTCGAGCGGATTACCGGGCACTTCGCTGACGGCTCTGGCGTGGACGACTTCGCGTCAGAAGTGCAGGTTTTCCTGTCGGTGCGCGACAACATCGAGCGCATCCTGAATAGTCGGCGCGGGTCTCTCGCGCACCTTCCGGACTACGGCCTAGACGACCTGTCGGAGATCTATCGGCATCTGCCGTCCTCGGCGCACAAGCTGCGGCGCGCGATCGAGGCGACCCTGCTCGCTTACGAACCGCGTCTGAAGCGAATAGAAATCGAAATTCATCCGCCCGAGCCTGGTATGTTGATCAGCTTCACGATGGCCTGTCATTTGCATCAGGCAGGGCTCGTGCGCTTCGGCACGAACTTCATGCCGGACGGCAAAACCCGACTGCGCATGCTGCAGGCAGCGCTCGACCGATACTGAAATAGCGTCGAATACGCGTTACATGAGCGCGATCATGATCGGCGACCTTGCATCACGCTGCACGCCAACCGGTCCACGCTCGACGACGGCGTGCCGCTCGCGGCGTAGATGGATCCGGCGTCGTGTACCGGCCTTAGTCATAATCGGCAGCGCTTCGCGTATCCACTCGCCGCAGGATGCAAGCCGCCCACGAAAAACGCGCGGCATCCACCACAGGTGCCCATCCGGCGAGACGATCAGAACCGGCGTCGCAAACCGAGTGACGCAATGAGCTGGTTCGCGCCGGACGCCCGTGAAAAATTGGCGATCTGCGCGCCACGGATACCTGTTCCGGCCAGTTGGTTGGCCCGTTGATAGACCGCCTCGGCGTAGATGTCCGTCGTCGGCGAAAGGAAGTAGGTGTTGACGATGCCGACCTGATGCCACTTCGGATAACGAACGCCCGCCGGCGTCGCGAAGCGGCCCGCAGTAAACGTATAACCGGCCGAAACGTCCCAGTTCTGCAGCACGCTATAGCGCACGTTCACCTCGACGTTCTGAAACCGCACGTCGTCGCCCGGCAGGCTGACTGCGGTATCCACGACGTCGTTGATCGACGTGGCATGATCGAGACGCGTCTCGCTGAGCACGAGGCCGGCCGCACCGTTGCCGAAATGGAGCAGCCCGCCCGCAGCCCAGGTGCGCTGGCGCGCCGCGTTGAACGGTGCGCCGGCCGGTGCCGCGCCGTTCACGTTGGCGCTGGAGAGATTCGATGCGTTGTTGAACTGCACATAGCCCGCGCCGAGATCGAGATTGCCGTATTGATACGACGCGCCGAGGCTATACGCGCGGTTGTTGTCGAAACCGCCAGCCTGGTTCGAAAATCCATACAGCATACCCAGCTTGAGGCCACCCAGCAGCGGGCTCACGTACTTGACCGAGTTGTTGATGCGCGTCCAGTTGTCGAGGTTGTCGTTGTCGAAGACGTGCGCGAACGCCGTGCCGCCATATCGCGTCCCTCCCAGGGAAAACGGTTCGACGAACTGCACGACCTCGTCGAACTGGCGCCCCGCAATCAGCGAGCCGAGCTGTTGCGATTGCAACGCAACCCAGGACTGGAAGCCGAACAACCGGCCCTGCTGCGAAGCCGTGCCCGTCATCGGCGCAAAGCCGTTCGCCAGCATGAACGCCGCATTCAGATCTCCACCGAGGTCTTCCCTGCCCGACAGGATCCAGCGGCTACCGTTGATGTCACCACTCTTTGCCTGCCACGCGCTCTGATGCCCGTGGGTATTGCCGCTATCGCTCACGTACGCAATGCCCGCGTCGATGATCCCCGACAGCTGGACGGCGCTCTGCGCCTGCGTCGCGGAACTTGTCGTCGCCAACAACGCGCCCGCGAATGCAATGGTATGGCTCGTTCTGAAAAGTGCTGCTTGTGTCATCTTCCGCTGCCTGCCTTCCGGTCACCGTCAATTCGGGTTACGAATTAGTAAATACGAATTCATGCTTGAACGATTCTGTCACTGGCCACGCAGCACGGCTGCCGCAAGCAAGATTGCCAGTCGGCAAATATTCGCGACGACGCACGTTTCGATATAGTGCAAAAGCTGGAAGAGTCCTTTGTCGCGTGCATCAAACGCATCGGTGTCCATACGGTGCAAGCCACAGCTCTCGATCCGCTTTTTATCTATATGGATTTCCAGATTTCTCGTTTGACAGCGTCATCGATTCAGGGCGGCAGATTCGCCGGGAGCGTGCGTCACGTCGCATTGCACGGTGCGCTGTGAGAGAAACCGCCGGGCCTGCGCATCGTGGCGGGATTCGTTGGACCGCGCCGATCACCGTCGGCACGCATGGATCGACGCGGCACATACCGGCACCGCTGCGTGGGCCGGCTAATCGCGGCGGCCACGGCCGACGAGCAGTGCCGCCGTGCGGCTCACGGAAACGCAGCTGATCGTCGGCACGACCCGTCGGTCTTGTCGCTCGTCAGCGTACCGTCAGATGCTCGCCGCCGCGAGAATGGGCTGCAATGGCGGCCGATGTGATCGACCGCCACGCATCGGACCGTTCCGCTCATTCGCCACGCTAGCGACACCGGTAGAATCGGTTCGCGCGAGCGGTGGATTCGCAATCGGAACAGCGCGTCACGATCCATGCCGCGCAACGCGCCGATCTTTGCTCCGTCGCTAACCGTTCGTCAGCGTCCGCCGGATGCCGATTGCCGGAACGATGCGCCATGCGCGGTATCCGGCAGCCTGTCGCGGCCACTGAGCCGCGAGCGGAAGGTACCAGCCGGCGACGAGGTCCGATACAGGCCGCGCTTTTTCAACTCCGGCACGACCAGTTCGGCGAAATCGTCGAGCGTACCGGGGCTGATCAGCGGATTGAGCATGTAGCCGCTCGTGGTCGACTGTCGCGCATGTTCGGCGATCTGGTCGGCGACTTCGTCCGGTGAACCGACGAGGATCAGGTCGGTGCCGCGCGTAACGCTCGCAAACTTGCGTCGCACGTCGCCGGCGGTGAGCGGCTTGCCGCTTCCGTCTGCGCGCACCACGTAGGACGTGAGCCCTTCCGTCTGCGTCGTCAGCGGTTCGTCGTCGGCATAGCGGTCGATGTCGATGCCGGTGTCGCCCGCATAGCTGACGAGTTGCGCATGCTGGTGATAGTGCTGCTGCAGCGAATGGTATTTCTCTTTCGCCGCGCTCGACGAACGCGCGGTCACGATCCGCAGCACGGTCAGCGATTTCACATCGTCCGCAGCGCGGCCGCGTTCCGTCGCGAGCCGCCGAATCTCGTCGAGGCCCGCACGGATCTCGCGCGGATTCGACTTCGCGACGAACACCACCTCCGCGTGCTTCGCGGCGAATTCCCGTCCGCGCCCCGACCAGCCGGCCTGAATCAGCACGGGCGAGCGCTGCGGCGACGGCGCACAGACGTGCGGCCCGTGCACGCGATAGTGCACGCCTTCGTGCGCGATCGGCCGCACACGGTCGCCGCGTGCATAGCGCGGCGCGTGCTTGTCGGCGACGACCGCGTCGTCGGCCCAACTCCCTTCCCACAGCTTGTACACGACGTCGAGAAACTCCTCGGCGCGCGCGTAGCGTTCGTCGTGGCCGATCATCCGGTCGAGCCCGAAGTTGCGCGCCGCACTGGTCAGGTACGACGTCACGATATTCCAGCCGATCCGGCCGTTGCTGAGATGGTCGAGTGTGCTGAAGCGGCGCGCGAGCGCGAACGGGTGCTCATAGGTCGTGCTCGCTGTCACGCCGAACGCGAGCCGCTCAGTCTGCGCGACCAGCGCCGGAATGAGCATCATCGGATCGTTCGCCGGCGCCTCGACCGCCCATCGCAGTGCCGCGTCGGCCGATCCGCCATAAACGTCGTACAGGCCAAGCACGTCCGCGAAGAACAGCATGTCGAGATCCGCCTGCTCGGCCGTGCGCGCGAGGTCCGACCAGTAGGCTAGCGTATTGGCGCGCAGCCGCTCGTCGGCCGGATGGGTCCACAGGCTCGGCGCGCCACCGCAGCCGACACTGGCTTGCTCATACAGGGAAAACAACAAGGGGCGAGGATCGGACATCGTGTAGTTCGCTATCAAGACAGGAATCAATTGGGCGCCGCCCACGCGCCGGATGACGGGCGGCGGCGCTGGACCGGCATTCCGGGTTCGGGCGCACGCGCCAGATGGCGATTGACGCGCTTCTCGAGACGAGCAGCGGGAAAAGTGAGCAGCCCGACCAGCACGACATAGACGATCGCCGCGCCGGCCAGCGGTTCGTACACGCGCAGCGTCTCGAAGCGCAGCGTATTGGCCGTCCCCATCACGTCGAACACGGTGACGGTCGACGCAAGAACGGTCGATTTCAGCAGCAGGATCGCCTCGCCGGTGAGCGCCGGTAGCGCGAGTCGCCAAGCACGTGGGCCGACGATCCGGCGCAGCACCTGCAGGCGCGTCATCCCGTATGCGTGACCGGCCTCGATCTCGCCGGCCGGCACGCCGGCAATCGCGCCGCGCAGGATCGTCGCCACATACGCGCTCTCGTTCACGCTCAACGCGACGATCGCGTACCAGAACGCGTCGCGCAGCAGCGGCGACGCCCAACTGTCGCGCATCCATTCGCGCGGCACGATCTGGCCGAATCCGTAATACAACAGGTAGAGCTGGACGAGCAGCGGCGTGCCGCGAATCAGCATGAGCCAGCCGCGTGCAGACCAGCGCAGCGGCGTATGGCGGGCGCCGGCCGCAAGCGCGAGCGGTACCCCGAGCAGCACGCTGGCCGAGCCGGACACGAGCGTCAGCGCGAGCGTCGTCGGCACTGCGGCGAGCAGCTTCGGCATCACCGTATCGAGCAGGAACGGCAGCGAGAAAATCATGCGGTTGCGCGCCTCGTCCCACGATTCGCATGCCGCTCGAGCGCTGCGAAGACGCCAGTCGACGCGATGCTGAGCAGCAGGAACAGCGCGGCCGTGACCAGATAGAAGAATACGTAGTGTCGCGTCGCGCCGGCCGCGAGCTGGCTCGCCTTCAGGAGATCCGTGAACGAGCCGAGCACACTGATGAACGACGCATCCTTGGTCGCGTTCAGCCACACGTTGCCGACGCCCGGCAATGCGAGCCGCGCAGCAGCCGGAAGGCGGATGCGCGTCAGTGTCTGCCACGGCGTCATCCCGTACGCGTGCGCGGCCTCGACCTGACCGACCGGGACGTTGACGAGGGCCGCACGGAAAATGTCGGTCAGATACGCACCCTGAATGAATCCAAGCGATAAAGCGGCGACGACGAACGGATCGAATGCGAAGCCGTCGGACACGATCCCGCTGTCGCGGAGCGCACGCTCGACGGCCGGCGCCACCACATAGAATGCGAGCAGCAGGCACAACAGCTCGGGCAGCGCGCGCACGAGCGTCGTGTAGAGCCGCGCGAGCCATGCCAGCGATGCGTGCCGCGACAGTTTGCCGAGCGCGCCGGCAACGCCGAGCAGCGCGCCGGTGCAGAACGACGCTGCCGCGACGGCGGCCGTCAACGCGAATGCACTGGCGAACATGCGGCCATAACCGCCGTCGCCGAATGCGAGCAGTGCAAGCAGTGAATCGTCAGCGGCCATCGGCGTCAGCGGCCCTTCTCGATCGAGCCCTTCAGGTTCGGATAGCGGGCTGTGATCGCATCCCACGTGCCGTCCTGCTGCAGTTGCGCGATCGCGGTCGACAGCTTGTCGCGTAGTGCATCGCCGCGACGCAGGCCCGCGCCGATGCCGAGGCCCAGCACCGGATTGTCCGCGCATGTGGCCTTGATCTCGAAGTCCTTGCCGTCGCGCGACGCGAGGAACGCCGTAAACAGTCCCTTGCCTTCCTGCACGTAGTCGACGCGGCCGGACACCAGATCCGCGAGCGCGTTGTCGAACTTGTCGAACGCCTTGATCTGCGCGTCCTGCTTGAAGCGGGCATCGAGGAACGCCGAGAAGTTCGTACCGGCCTCGACGCCGATCACACGCCCCTTGAAAGTCGCGGGTACCGCGCAGTCGACGCGACGCCGGTCGCTTTTCGCGCCGACGAACACCGTCGGCGATTCGTAATATGCACGACTGAAATCGATCGCCTTCTGCCGCTCGCCAGTGATCGTCATCGATGACCAGATCACGTCGATCTTGCGGTTCTGCAATGCGGGAATCAGACCGTCCCACGCAATGTCGGTCAGCTCGCACCGAACGTTCAGTTTGCCGCAGGCGGCATCGAGCAGGTCGATCTCCCAGCCTTTCCACTTGCCGGCAGCGTCCTTCGAAAAGAACGGCGGATACGACTCGGCATCGATGCCGACGCGCAGCGTCGGCTGGGCTGCATGGGAAACCGGCACGAGGCCGAGCACGAACAACGCGGCCGCGGCACGGCGGACCGGAGAGAGCATCGAACGATTCATGTGGCGAATTTCTAGAAAAACGTCGGAACAACCGGCGCCGCAGCCGGCACGAGGCGAGACTGTAATGCGTGCCGACGCGTGTACCAAATGGTTATTTTTTCGATGAATATCTGTTCGGACGATATGTGGCGAGTCGAGCATCGCGCGGGGGCTACGAGCAAGCCGTTCGGCGCTGCGCCGACACCGTCGGCAGTTGCCGTTGAACGTCGGCAGAAAGCCCGCTCGACCGGCACCCAGCGCAACTGTCAGGATCTTCACGTTGCCCACGACCGCGCCGTCCGACACCGCCTCGCCAATAGCAGCCGTGTTCGATCACCGCCGGCCCCGTCCCGCCGTTCATCGTCGCGTTGCAACGTCAGCAACTCATTTGACGAGCGAATACAGCAGGGTCCCTGAAAACAGCACCAGTACCATCGATGAAAAGCGAAGCACGGCAGTGACATGGTGTGAGCCGGACGCCAGCATGCGCGTTGCGCGCCCCAGGCTGGCCCATCCGGTCCCAACCGGTATGAGCACGAGCAGAAACACGCCGAATGCCTGGGCCGCGCTGCTCGAATCGTGAAACGTCTGCCATGGAAACGCCGTGCTTGCGAGCAGAAAGGCTTTCGGATTCAGCAAGGTGGCGACGAGCAGGTTCCGCCACGTCACCGCTTTCGGACGTTGATCTTCCTCCAGCCTGCCTCGCGTCCACATCTTGGCGGCCAACAGCAGCAGGTACGACGAACAGGCGAGCTTGATCACGCTCAGGACGTGAGGATGCTGCGCCGCGAACGCCAGCAGCGAAACGCCCCAGACGGAAATGGCGATGACGTACCCGGCCGCTTCCGCAAGCACGAGCGGCAGCGTGCGCGCCAGGCCCACGCTGATTCCCGACGAAAACAACAGCGTGTTGGTCGGCCCCGGAACGATCAATACCAGGATCGTGTAGAAGCACATCGTCATCAATTGATGGGAGTTCAACGTAGCCTCGCCCGCGATAGTGACCGGTCTTTCAGCGTCGCTCGCCCTGCAGCGAAGCCAGATACGGCGACGCATCGGCTTGCTCGCTGAACTCGAAATTCGTCGCCTCCAGTGCACCGTACAGGCGGGCCGAATCCGCCTCGCCGCAGCGAATGCCGATCAGTACGCGCCCGTAGTCGAACCCTTCGTTACGATAGTGAAACAGGCTGATGTCCCACGCATCGTCGAGCTTGCGCAGAAACTCCAGCAAGGCGCCGCGGCGCTCGGGGAACATCACCTGAAAGAGCTTCTCGTCGTCGATGCGGAACGCCTCCGCGCCGACGAGCTGATGACCATGCGTGCGCCAAAGCGTACTCCCGCCGAGATCGGTGGCCCGGTATCCGGCCGCCGCCAGATCCTGTACGATCTTGCGCGCGCCCTCGGCTCCCGGCGTCCGCACGCCGACGAAAACCTGCGCGTCGCCGCCCGTTGCGCGGCGATAGTCGAACGCGGTCACGACACAATCGCCGAGTTGCTCGATGAGCGCGCGAAAGCTCCCGGGACGCTCGGCGATCGAAACAGCGAAGCGCGCCTCTCGGTTTTCGCCGAGCGTCGAACGCTCGGCGATGTAGCGCAGCTGATCGAAATTCATGTTGGCCCCGGATGCAATCGCGACCAGCGTCCCGCCCTTCTGCTCGCGTCGTTGCCACGCCTTCAATCCGGCGAGCGCCAGAGCGCCCGACGGCTCGAGAATCGAGCGCGTATCGACGAAGACGTCCTTGATCGCTGCGCAAACCTCGTCGTTGTCGACGCGCACGACGCCGTCGAGATACTGCCTGCACAGCTCGAAGCTGTGGGCGCCGACCTGACGCACCGCCACGCCGTCGCAGAATCGGCCAACGTGCGCGAGCCGCACCGGCGCGCCGCCCTCGAGCGCCTGATACATGCTGTCGGCGTCGCTCGGCTCCACACCGAAAATCCTGATCTGCGGCTTCACGCGCTTGACGTACGCGCAAATGCCGGCGGCCAGCCCTCCTCCGCCGACCGGCACGAAAATCGCATCGAGTTGGGTCGTCTGCTGGAGAATTTCCATCCCGACGGTCCCCTGGCCGGCAATCACGTGAGGATGATCGAACGGCGGCACGAAGGTGCTGCCACGCTCGCGCGCATCGGCCAGCGCGGCATCGCAGGCATCGTCGAAATTGTCGCCGTACAGCACGACCTCGGCGCCATAGCGGGCGACGGCCTGGACCTTGATGTCGGGTGTGGTGTGCGGCATGAACACGCGCGCGCGGCACCCGAGCGTGTGTGCCGCGAGCGCCACGCCCTGCGCATGATTGCCGGCGGAGGCCGTCACCACCCCGCGGGCGAGCGCCTCCGCGGACAGCCGCGCCATCAGCGTATAGGCGCCCCGGACCTTGAAGCTGAAGCTCGGCTGCATGTCTTCCCGCTTGAGCAAGACGCGACTGCCCAGGCGTTCGGACAGCCGCGACAGGGATTCGAGCGGGGTCTTGACGGCCACGTCGTAGACGGGAGCGTTCAGGATACTGGTCAGATAATTGAAGTCTTCGTGCATGGTGTGATCGGACGTGAACTGAATCGCGGCCGCCTCAATGTGCGTCGCGCTCGGCCACCGCCGCCGACCACGGGGACGAGACGAACGCGCCCCCGGTCAGCTGGCGGGTTTGGCCATCGCGCAGGACGACGTTGGGGCAACCGAACAGATTGGGTGCGACGAGATTGGCGGCCCGCCTGACTTCGTGAGCCGCTCCGATGGCCTGCGCAACCGATGCGTCGAAGCGATCGTCGATCGTGACCCACGGGTCGCCGCTCGCATCGAGACGCGGGAAGTGAATCGCGTCCTCGATCGACATGCCGCAATCGACCAGATACGCGACGAGTTGCATGACGGCCGGCATTATCCGTCGGCCGCCCGACGCACCGAGCGCCAGTACGTCTCCGGTCGCGCGCTTGACCACCGTCGGGCACATGTTCGACAGCGGCACGGCGCCCGGCATGATCGAGTTGGCCTTTCCCGGTCGCGGATCGAACCACATGACGGCGTTGTTCATGACGATCCCCGTTTGCGGCAACGTCACCTTGGAGCCGAACATCGACAACAGCGTCTGGGTCAGCGCGACCGCGTTGCCGTGTCGATCGACGACACTGATATGCGTCGTGCACGTCCCGCGTCGCGCATCGTCGCCCGGCGCCGCGCCGCCGATCCGCTCGGCATAGGTCTGCGTCAGCGCGTCGGCGATGCGCGAGAAGAATCGCGCGTCCGGACGTGCCGTCCCGTCGGCGTCCGCTTGCCGCGCGAACAGGGACAGCGCGCGCGTCAGCGCCGGTCCTGCCGTGAGCGCCGATGAGGTCAGGATGGATGCATCGCGGTAGCGCAGCGCTTCGATCGGCGTGATTTCGGCCCGATACGCGGCGAGATCGTCGAAGCTCAGACGCGACCCCACGGTTGCGAAATCGGCGGCGATTCGGTGAGCGAGCGCACCACGATAGAAATCGTCGCCGCCGCGCTCGGCAATCGCCTCCAGCGTGGCCGCCTGATCCTCCAGCACGATCGGCGACGCCGCGCCCGCCCAGTCCGACGCAGGCGCGTGTCCGTCCCGCAGATAGCATGCACTGCTTCCCGGATAACGTGCGAGCCCCGCGGCAACGGACGCGATCTTCAAGGTCAAGTACCAATCGATTTCGAGTCCTTCCCGCGCGCAACGAACCGCCGGCTCCACCAGCCGCCGCCACGGCAACGAGCCGCATTCGCGATGTGCCAGCGTCATGCCGGCGACCTGCCCCGGAACGCCGATCGAGAACGGACCTTCCAGATTGCGGTCGTCGACGACCGCGGGCCACCCGAACATGCCCCGCGCCGGTTCTCCGGTCAGGCGATAGTCGTCGGCTTCGAGCGCCAACGGCGCTCTCGCTGCGAAGTCGATGCTGAATGCAGTTCGGCCGGCCGGCGCAACGACCATATGCCCGACGCCGCCCAACCCGCTTTGCCACGGTTCGAGCACGCCGATCGCGAAACTCGCGGCTATCGCGGCATCGACCGCGTTGCCGCCGTCCTCCAGCACCGCCGCGCCGATGCTCGATGCCTTGTAGTGCTGGCTCACGACGATGCCGCCCGATGCGGAAATCGCGGCCTTGCGGATCTGCCAATTTTCTAGATGCGTCACTTCATCCCTCTGTCGTGATCGGGCGCACACGCTTGGCGTGCCGGCGCAACGGATTCGCCGTGACGAAGCGCCAGCGAATGCTGGACGATCGCAGCCAGGTGATCCAGTACGGCTTGCATTGCCGAATGGATAAAAAAATGTCCGCCGTCGAAACGACGTATCGAAAACTCCGTCGACGTGAAGGCGTGCCACGCCAGCGCATCCGCTTCCGATACCAGCCCGTCGTCCGCGCCGGTCAGCACGTGGACCGGTATGCGCAGATCGTGCGGCGTGCTGCGCCAGGTTTCCCGGCACTGCAGGTCGGCGCGAATCGTCGGCATGAAGGTATCGAGGAAATCCCTGCGCTCGCGCGCAATGGGCGGCAGCCCGTCGAGATGGATCAACGCTTCGATCAGCGCGTCGCGCGGCAGCAAATGCAGCACGTGCTCACGCCGAATCGGCAGGTGCGGCGCGGCACATGCCGACGCGACGAGGGCGATCGGAGGCCGCCCGAGCTCGACCAGCCGACGTGCCAGCTCAGCCGCCACGACGGCCCCCATGCTGTGGCCGAACAACGCGAACGGCGCAGGCGGACAGTCGCCGACCATGCGAACCAGCTCGTCGACCACGGCATCCATATGCGTCAGCGCCGGTTCGGCAAATCGGCTGCCGCGCCCGGGCAATTCGATCGCACAGACTTCGAGGCTCGCGGGCAGCGCGTGTCGCCAGCCGGCGAAGATCGAGGCACTGCCGCCCGCGTAGGGCAGACAGAAAATCCGGGCGTCCGCGTGCCCGTCGGTGGGAAAGGACACGATACCGCGGGGAAGCCGCGTGGTTTCGGGCATGACGGGCATATCCGCGCGCGCCTATTTCCAGAACAGCAACGGCACGCATGCGAGCAGCAGCAGCGCCATCGTGCGGTTATAGATCACGCGCGCACGATCGGTATGCAGCAGCTTCTGCATCCCGACGCCGAGCGCGGCCCACACCGACACGGCCGGAAAATTGATCGCCACCATCAATATGCAGATTCCGATTACCGATGAAATGAAGCCCTGACCGTCGACCGAGAACAGAATGATCAGGTTCGCGGCCATCAGCCAGGTTTTCGGATTGACGAACTGGAACGTCGCGGCCTGAACGAACGAAAAGGGCTTCGTTTGCGCGTCCTTGGCCGCGGGCCGCCCGGCGTTCGCGATCTTGAACGCGAGGTATGCCAGATAGAGCGCGCCAACCACGAACAACGCCAGTCTTGCCGCCGGATATTCGGTGAACACGACCCCGAGCCCGGTCGCACTCAGCGCGACCAGAACGGTTGCGCCCACCGTAATGCCCAGCAAATGCGGTAACGTGCGCACGAATCCGAAGTTCGCGCCGGACGCGGCAAGCATCACGTTGTTCGGGCCAGGCGTAATCGAGAGCGCGAGAATATACGCGGCGACGGCCAGCGGCTTGAATTGTTCGATTCCTGATGCAAGAGCAAACGACATGAGGTCCCCCTGACGGACATTTCAACGGCGTTACGAAGACAGCACGCGCTGCCGGCGAATCGAGATCAGCGTGCGGTCGATCTGACGAATTTCTCGATGGCGTCGAGTTCTGCGCGCAGCACGCGATAGCTGACCGTTTTGACGGGATTGCGCAGCATCGGCATGTCAATGACGCCCTCGCCGTGCGGCTCGATCCCGAGCTTGCTTTTGACGCGCTGCGCCGAAACGTTTTCGGCAGGCGTCTCGAAGCGGATGCTCTCCAGATCGAATCGATCGAAGAAGATGCGCATGGCTGCCAGATACGACACCGGTCCGATGCCGGCGCCGCGGTATCGGGCCTGCCAGATATGGGCGTGCATCACGGCACTGCGCCCCGGGTCGAGGTGCGTCAGCTCGTGGACGCCGATCGCCTCACCGATGTGACGGATCGTCAATATCGGCGCAGGCGCGACACCGCCGCATGCCCGCCGTACCAGAATCGTCAGCAACTCGCGCATGCGTCGCTCGCTCGGCAGCTTGTCGACGTCGACGTTCATCGACTCCATCAGCGCCGGCGGCGACCGATACCAGTAGTCGAGACAAGGGCCGATGTCTTGCTCGGCGAAATCGTCGACGCGGATATCCGGCAAATGAATCCTGTTCATGATCGCGCCACAATGAAATCGATGATCGATCGGTTCACGTCGGCCGGCTTTTCAAGGTGAAGGAAATGCCCGGCCCCGTCGACGATCTCGCGCGTGAGCGCCGCTGAAAAATATTCCGGCACGCCGTCACCCGAAAATGCTTCGAGACGCCCTTCGCGATCGTGAGTGCCGTGCATCAGGAGCGTCGGCACGGTGACCGGCCCGGCGGCGATGCGGGCCTGCTGTTCACGACGCTCCGGGTCGCGCAACGCGACATGGCGACAGCGGTATTGCGCGAGCGCCGCGTCTAGCACGCCTGGCTGGCGAAACGTGGTCTTGACCGCTTCGACGATGTCCCGCGGCACGTCCCAGTTGCGCGAAGCATCGCGCCACCACGCCTCGATGAACGCGAAATCGTCGTGGGCCAGCACCTGCTCGGCCGACGGCGACTGAAAGAAGAACGTGTGCCAGATGCCTTTCAGGTAGTCGTAGTGCAGCCGCTGCGCCGCGTCGGGACGGCTCCATCCGAGCGCCACCAGCTTCGTGACGCGCTCCGGAAACAGAATGGCCGCCGCAATGGACGCCTGTGCGCCCCAGTCGTGCCCGACCAGGATCGCCTGTTCGACACCCAGCGCGTCGATCAACGCGCGCAGGTCATGCGCCATGTAGCAGGTGTGGTACTGATCCGCCGGGGCGGTGCCGGACGGCGCGTAGCCGCGCAGGTACGGTGCGACGGCCGTGAAACCCGCGTGCGCCAGCTCGGCGAGCAAAGGCAGGAACGAGCGCGCATGGTCCGGAAAGCCGTGCGAGCAGATGACCAGCGGGCCGCTGCCTTGCCGCAGATAATGAATCTCGATGCCGTTCGCGTCGATCGCGCCGCGCGTTACGTCCATCGGGTTCGACAAGCAGGCTGCGTGACTCATGCGACGTTGCTCAGCCGTTGTTCGACGACCGCGGCGAAACCGTCGACCGTCGAATGATTCATGAAGTCCAGCAACGACACTTCGATACCGCACGCCTGCTCGACCTTCGTGACCAGCACCGCCGCGGCCAGCGACCCGCCGCCGAGCACGAAGAAGTCCGCATCGGCCGCGACGTGCTCGACGCCGAGCGCTTCGGAAAACAGGCGCTTCACGAGTGCCCTGGTTGTCTGCATGTTCACTCCATCACGTGAATCGGATCGCCACCGCCGTCGCCGCGCGCGCGGCGACGATCCGGATATCGCTGGTATCGAGCCGTCGGCCGTCAGCCGCGGTCGTCGAAAGCAAACGCCCGCCCTCGCGCATTGCTGAGCGCGCGCCGGTTGTGACCGTAATGGTCCTCACCCGAGACCAGCACGACGCCATACTTGTCGAGCGAAATGGCGCTGCCGTACTCCTCGACGACGTTCGTATCCGGATACACCTTCACGCCGGTCGGAACGTAGCGGCTCGCGTAGCCGAGCCGCGTCACGTCGGCCGTCGAATTCGGAAACGACGAATGCATCAGCGTGGACCAGAAGATCACGCACTCGCCGGCCTGCATCGTGATCGACACCGCCTGCGACTCATCCGGCTTCCACGACGGATCCTTCTGAAGGGAGCGGTAGTCGTAACCGAAAAAACCGCGCTTGATCCCGTCCTTCTCCTGGGTATTGATCTTCGAAGCGTCGTAGGCCATCTTCTTCGACTCGTCGTAGAACATTTCCTCGTGCGTGCCGGGAATGAAGCGCAGACAGCCGTTCTCCTCGGTCGCATCGGTGAACGCGGTCCAGGCGGTAATCGCCCCGCCGAAACGGCTTTCGCCGGGCCAGACTATCTGCGGCGCGCCCGATGCATGCGCGAACGTATCGGCCTGATGCCAGTCCGTCCCCTCGTCGCCCGGGTACTTCGGAAACATCTCCGATCGCCAGCACAACAGGTCCGGCCCGAGCATGCTCGCGACGCGATCGACGATCTCGCGCCGGCCGATGTGCTCGCTGAGCAGGTTCACGTCGAGGTGACGATCGTAATTGGCGATCGGGCTCGTCGGCGGCAGATCGTAGATAGCGTGTTCCCTGTCGAACAGCTCGGCGCGAATCGCCCTGTATCGCTCGCGCGCCTCGTCGGGCGAGTACACGCGAAACGGCCCGAAAAAGCCTTGTGCACGGAATCGGGCAAGTTCGTCTGGAGTCAGTGAAAACTGCGTCATGTCGATCCTCTCGGTTGAGTCGCTTTGCGCTATTTCTCTACGGCGGTTGCGGCAACGGCTGCCGCTCGATAAAGCCCGGTCCAGCCGGCCAGCGTCGGCGCTAGCATCAGCTTGGCCGTGGGTACGGTCACGCCCAGATCCTCCTCGATCTTGACTTGCAGCTCGACGATCGACAGCGAACTGGCGCCCAGGTCGAAAAAGTCGTCGTCGTCGCCGATCTCACGATCCTTCAACAACTCGGCCAGTCGTTTCCGAATGGGTTCCTTGAATTGCAGCGATTCGCTCATGTTCATCTCCGGTATTGCGGTTCTCCTGCGAACTCATCAGGCTCCGCCGGTTGACCTTGCCATTGACGGTCAACGGCAGCGCCACTTGCACTTCGATTACGTCGGGAATCATGTAGCTCGCCAGATGTCGCCCGAGGTGGCGCCGGACGGCCGCCCTGACCTCGGCGGGATCCCGCGACGACTGCACGAACGCGACGAGACGCTTTTCTCCCAGCTCGTCGCGTCCGACGTCGACGATCGCGTCCTCCACGTCGTCGGCCGTCGCGAGCACCTGCTGCACCTGTTCGACCGATACGCGATAGCCGCGTATCTTCACTTGCCTGTCGACGCGACCGATGAATTCGTAGGCGCCGTCGTGGCCTTCCCGCACGAGATCGCCCGTCCGGTAAACCTTGCGATCCCGGTCGTGCGGATCGTCGACGAACACGGCCCTCGTTTTCTCCGGATCGTTCAGATAACCGAGCGCGAGGCCGATACCGCCCGCATAGAGCTCGCCCACCTCGCCCGGGCGCACCGGCTGCCCGCTCGCGTCGAGCACGCACACCGTGGTACCGGTGACCGGCCTGCCGATGGGCACCGTCGCGACCGGCGGTGCAGCGGCCGTCATCACATGGCAGCAGGTAAATGTCGTGTTTTCCGTCGGTCCGTATCCGTTGATCACGGTCAGCGAGGGAAATGCGGCGAGCACGCGTGCGACCGCGTCGGCCTGGACCACGTCGCCGCCCGCGAGGAGCACGCGAAGTTCCGATAGCAGCGGCAGCCGATTGCGCACCACCAGATGGAAAAGCGCAGCCGTCAACCACATGACCGTCACGCGCTCGTCGCGCAACAGACGGCCCAGCGCGTTCAGATCGAGCACCGGCGATTCCTCGACCACCAGCGTCGCGCCGTTGAGCAGCGCCCCCCATATTTCGAACGTCGATGCGTCGAACGTGATCGGCGCCATCTGCAGCACACGATCGTGCGGACTCAGCGCGATGTAGTTCGTCTCGACGACCAGACGGTGAACCGCTTGATGCGGCACCAGTACGCCCTTCGGCTTGCCCGTGCTGCCGGAGGTAAACATCGCGTAGGCCGGCGAGATCGGCGCCTGCGCGGGTGCGCTCGTCTGCGCACCGTCGCTCCGGTCCGGCAAGACCCCGTCGCGCCCGATCTCGACAAGCGCGATGCCGGCGAGATCCAGATCGGACCGCACCTGCGCGACGGACTCGGGCAACGTCAGTGCGACGCGCGCACCGAGTTCGCGCAATTGCTCGTTCAGCACCGAGGCCGGGCCGGCCGGATCGACCGGAACGTAGTAGGCGCCGGCCTTCAGCACGGCAATCATCGCAATCACTGCGCCGGGCGAACGCGGCAACAGCAGCACGACCGGCGAACCCGCGGTAACGCCGGATAGGGCGAGGCGCGCCGCCAACCGATCGGACAGCGCGTCAAGTTGCGCGTAGGTGTACCGCGCACTTTCCGCGGCAAGCGCGGTGTGCTCGGCATGACGCCGGACCATCTGTCCGAATCGCTCGAGTATGCTCATCTCCAGTCCTGCCGGCTCGACATCAAACAGACACTCGCTTCGGGACCGACGAATCGTCCGTAGCGAACCAAGGCGCACGTCGTCATGCCGCTCCTCTACCGCCAAGGAACTCGACGATCGAATCGTTGACCGCGTTCCTGCCCCGCAGGATCTCGTAGTGATCGCCCGGCACCACGACGTGTTGCTCGGCATTGCGCAACAGCGCCGCAATGACCCGCGAGCTGGCGGCACTCACCTGTTCGTCGCGGTCGGTCGAGATCAGCCGCGTCGGGTGCGGTACGCCGCCGGCCAACGCCATGAAATCGGTGCCGCGATACGTCAGGTAATTCAACCCGTGGCGATGCAGACGTGCAGCCGACGAGAACGGCACGAGAACCTCCTCGTCGAATTCGGTCCTGGCCGGCGCGCGCACGCGGCTCGCCGTGAGCTTCTCGCACAAGGCGGCCGCATGATTCAGGCTTTGCGCCGCCAGCGGCAACAGGCTGTCGACTTCCCGTTGAAAATTCGATTGCGGGCAGACCGTGGGGCTCAGCATGTACTCTCCGCAAACCAGCGCGAGACGATCGATGCGATGTCCCTCGATGGTTGCGGCGACGAGCGCGATGCCGGCGCCCGAGCAAAACCCGACGACGTCCGTCTTGCGCACGTCAAATGCGTCCAGCACCGAGCACATGTCCCGAACATGCGCCTCCGGCGTCATTCCGCTCTCGTGCGGCGCGAGGGGCCGATCGCACAACGAGCGCCCTTGCCAGGTGAGCACATTGAATTCGCTCGCCAACAGCGCGAACAGCGTGCGCGCGGCATCGACGCGAAGCCCGAACGGAAGTATCAACGTCAGGAACGGCCTCGTTTCAAGCCAGTCGCCATGCAGTACGCGCAGCTGCTTTCCATCGGACGCGGTAATGAACGATTCGTACATAGACAGGGTTTTCGTCGAGACTGGATGCATCTTGCGATGGACGAGCGGGCGTGATGGACGTCGACCGGACTAGTGCAGTAGTTTCCAGCCCGCCTCGTGATACACGAGGAACGTGCCGATCGTTCGGCGCAGCGACGAGCAGCGCTCGACCGCATGCAGATTGCGGCTATTGAAGACACACAGCTGACCGCTGCGTGGCCGCACCGTCAGCGCATCGACCCCGTCGAGCACGCCCAGCGTCTTGTGCTGCGCATACTCTTCGGCCCACTGGTCGAGCTGGCGACGCGATTCCGGGCGGATGTTCCACAGAACGAAGCCCGCTTCGTTCTCGGCCTTCTGTATCGTGATGAAGGCGCCCAGCTGCTCGAGATTGAGCCGGAACGGCCACCGTTCGACGTCGCGCCCGAAGTCGATGCAGTCGCAGTGCGGCGCGAAGCTGAACGGATCGCCTTCGAAAGGCGGATATTCGCGCTTCGTCGCCAGCATGAATTGACTCCAGTTGCCGAACTGGAGCGTTTCCGCGCCCAGCTCCTTCATGAACAACTGAATGAAGCGCGTGTCGCGCATCGGGATATTCGCGACGCCGGCATGGCCGAAGTACTCGGCGATATTGCTCACCAACGATTCGGGATGGGAACGCTGAAGCTGACCGAGCGTTATCCCGGTTGCGTTCAGCGCGCGGTGGTACTGATGGTTGCGCAAATCGGGGAAGCCGCGATCGTTCCACCATGCATCGATTTCGTCGGGGCCGACCACATCCAGCAATGCCACGGCAACTTCCCGATCCCGCACGCACTCGGCGGCCTCGCGCAGCGTCATGCGCCTGTCGACGCCTTGTCCGTCGAATGTCATAAACCGGCCAGCGAATACCGTTTCCATTTCACGTTTCCAGAATGGTTGAGTGATTTCCGCGTGCCCGCGAACCGACGCGTCCTGACTCGAAAGTCAAAACCCGTCGACGCGTCGACGCCGCAAACGAAGCTTCGATTGAATTGAATCGGATAACTACGCATCGACACGGCGGTCCGATCCATGTTCGATCGTGCGATGTCGACTTCGACGAAACTCGGGCAATGACGGATGCCGTGCGCACCGCCTCGTTGCAACGAGAGTGGGCACGCCGTCTTCCGTGGTGGAAACACTCTATCCCGCACCGGCCGCGTACGTAAAGAGTGGTCGACTCGCTCGAGCTCGCCACGCCACCGGCATCGCCGCGCGATCTCAGCGTCCCTGACGCTGCACCGCTCACCCGGCCTCAAACCCATACCCAGCAAGGATCCGAAGCGCTTCGTCGGCGCTTTTGGCGAGACGGAATCCGCTCCGGCCGCACGCGTTTTTCAATCGATCCGGCTCGCGCCGCCACGCGCGGCTGAGCAACATTTCGATACTAGTGCGCAATTTTCATAAAGAAGCGGACGAGCGGCCGTCGCTATGCTCTGGGCTCGACATCACGATTTGCCTTCATTCCGAGAGGAGAAAATGGCCGTTCTGTCAGAGCAAGACGATGCGCTACGAAACGACGCGTTCCTGTCGCTTTTCCCCAGAGGCGAATGTCACGGAACGTTCGGCGAGCTGATGCAAGGCGTGTTGCCGGACAATCGACATTTCCTGGTCACGTTGCCGGTCAACCTGAAGAGCGTCGTCGAGTTCGAGATCACCGGCGCCGATCGCGTTGCCGTGGATGTCGGATTCAAGACCAAGGCATGTCGCGCGGTTCAGGACTATCTGCGCCTGCACGGGCTGCCACCGGGCGGCATGCTGCATTTCAAGTCGATGTTCGCGGTCGGCAAGGGGCTGGCGAGTTCGTCCGCCGACATGGTCGCGGCGATCCGTGCGGCCGCATACGCGTACGGCCGAACACCGGCGCCCGAGACCATCGAGTCGATCCTGCGCGCCATCGAACCGACGGACGGCGTGATGTACGACGGCGTCGTGTCGTTCTATCACCGCGAGGTAAAGCTCGACGAGCGACTCGGCAAGACCCCCGCGCTCGTGATCGTCAGCGCCGATCGCGGCGGCGAATGCGACACGATCGAGTTCAACCGGAAGAAACGCGATCCGTCCGCGGAAGTGCGCGACGAATATCGCGGCATGCTGATGCGGATGAAAGCGGCGGTTCGCGCCCAGGACCTGCGCGAGCTCGGCGAGATCGCGACGCGCAGCTGCCAGTTGTCGCAGGCATTCAATCCTCATCCGCACATCGACGTCCTGCGCAAGCTGCGCGCCGAGACCGACGCGCTCGGCCTCGTCGCGACCCATTCCGGCACGTGCGTCGGGCTGCTCTACGACGCGAACGCTCCCGAAACGGCGACCGCGGCCGCCTATGCCCAAGCGCGCCTGCAGGTCCGTCGAATCGAATCCATTCAATACACAACGGTATAGGAATCGTACATGCTTCAATACGAATCGTCGCTGGATGCGATGCGGGACGCCGTGCTGTTTCCGATCGGGCAAGCCTTGCACATGGTGTCGTTCAAAGCGATGAAGATCGTGCCGGCCCATTACATCATCAGCAAGGCGCGCGATCGCGGCGACCTGCAGCCGGGCAAGACCGTGGTGGAAACGTCGAGCGGCAACTTTGCGCTCGGGATGGCCATCGTATGCAACCGCCTGAACCATCCGTTCGTGGCGATCGGCGATCCCGCGATCGATCCGGCGTTCAAACGCCAGCTCGAAATGCTGGGCGGCCGGGTTGAAATCGTCACGGACAAGAAGGGCAGCCAGGGATACCAAAAGGCACGACTTGACCGGCTGCAAGAGATTCTCGCCGCCGAGCAAGGTGCCTTCTGGTGCCGCCAGTACGACAACGAGAACAACGGGCTCGCTTATGCAAACATCGCGCGCGAGCTGCTCGAAATCATCGGCCCTCGCCTGATTCTCGTCGCACCGGTCGGTTCCGGCGGATCGAGCTGCGGGATCGCAGCCGCGCTGCGCGCCGGCGGGGCGGATTGCACGCTCGTCGGCGTAGACACATTCAACAGCGTCCTGTTCGGCCAGATCGACGGCCCGCGCAAGTTGCGCGGGCTCGGCAATACCATCATGCCCGGCAACCTGAAGCACACGCTGTTCGACGACGTGCATTGGGTCAGCTCCGAACTCGCCGATCATTTCACGCGCAAACTCTACAAGGCCACCGGCCATTTTCGCGGGCCGACCACCGGCGCCGCATTCGCCGTCGTCCGCTTCGTGCGCAACCGATATCCGGATGCACCCATCGTATTCCTCAGCCCGGACGATGGCTCCCGCTATGTCGACACGACCTTCGCCAGCAACGACGACAGCCCGGCCTACGATCAGCTGCGACCCGTGGAGATCGGGCACCCCACCGCGTACGACGCGAATACGGAATGGGCGTGGATGAAATGGGATCGCTCCGACATTCACCGGTTTCAATGAATCATGGCGATCGTCTACATCGAATCGAACACCACCGGGTTCGGGCAAAGCCTGCTCGACGCGTCGCTGAACCATGACGAAACCTGCTTTCTCGTGCGCGACCGCGCGCGCTACCCCTTTCTCGCGAGACTGTCGCCTGCGGTTCGGGTGATCGATTGCGACACGCAGTCTGTCGACGCGCTCGAGCGCGTCGTCGGCGAGATTCCGGACGTGCGTTATATCGCGTCGACGAGCGACGCGTTCATCGAGAACGCCGCACGACTGTCGCAGCGCCTGGGCCTGCCTGGCACGCCCGCGGAGGCCGTCGCATTATGCCGGGACAAGTTGCGGCTTCAGGATACGCTGCGCGACCATGGCGTCCCGTACCCGTACACGACGGCGATCGAATCGGCGGATGCCGCGCGCAAGCTGACCTATCCGGTCATCGTGAAGCCCAGGCAGGGCACCGGAAGCATCGGCGTGCGCCTTGTCGAACGCGAGCAGGACTTTCCGGACACATCGGGCGGCGCGTTCATTTGCCAGCGCTTCATTCCGGGCGCGGAGTTCTCCGTCGAATCGTTCAGCGACGCCGACGGACACCATGTGCTCGCAGTCACACGCAAGTTCCTGACCAAACCGCCCCATTTCCTGGAGCTGGCGCACGTCCTGCCCGCCGACCTCGACGCGGCGACCCAGGCCCGCATCGTCGATACCGTGCGGCGGGCGCTCGATGCGGTCGGTTACGCGTTCGGTCCCGCGCACACGGAACTGAAGGTCCACGGCGACACGATCACCATCATCGAGATCAATGCGCGCCTGGCCGGCGGCATGATTCCCCGTTTGATGGAACGTGCGTATGGATGGTCGATCGCCGACCTGTACGTGCGCAGCCATCTGTCGCGTCGCAGCCAGTTCGTCGTACCGACACCCGCGCTGTACAGCGCCGTTGCGTTCGTCGTGCCGGAAGTCGGGCGCCGCTACGTCGGCATCGATTTTCCGGACGGCTGCGCGGATGCCGGGCTGTTTCGCGACGAAGGCGTCAACGCCGGCAAGTTCGACTTTTCGGATCGCGCCGGCTACGTGATTTCGTTCGGCCGCAGCGCGTCCTCGGTGCTCCGGAAAGCGCTGTCGCTGCGGATGCGTTCGCGCGTGCTTTACGACGATCCGGAGCGGACGATTCCCGGCCGCGACGCGATTCACGACATCGTCTACGAATCCTCTCCCCCATGCTTCGGCAAGCTCACGGTCAATCTGCTCGCGATCGAGAAGGCCCATCTGATCATGCTGCGCGAACAAGGGATTCTCAGCGCGGAACAGTTTCGCTCGCTGCGAGAAGCGGTAACGACGCTGGAGGCGAATCCGGCATTGTTGAGCGAACATGTTTCCGGTCGCGGAGACTACTTCGACTACGAGCAGTACGTGATCGACCGCTGCGGACGAGACACGGGCGGCATGATTCAGGCGGCGCGCTCACGCAATGACATCAATGCCACGCACCTCCTGCTGACCGTGCGTCAGGCGCTGTCGCATGTCACGCGGCGCGTCGTCGATCTCGGCGAGACGCTCGCACGACGCGCCGCGGATTCGGCCGAGGTCCTGCTGCCGATCTACAGCCAATACCAAACCGCGATGCCGGGGTCGGCGGGCCACTATCTCGTCGCGCAGTGCGAGATATTGCTCGGCACGCTCGACGCGCTGGCGTCACTGCGCGACGGTCTTGGCTCTTCTGCGCTCGGCGCGTGCGCCGGTGCGGGCACCACGTTCGTCACCGACCCGCGGCGCACGGCGGTTTTGCTCGGCTTCTCGACGGGGCCGCTCAACTCGCTGAGCGCGATCACCGACAAGAATCCGGCGCTGCGCTGCGCCTGCCTGCTGACCGAGTTGAGCAGCAATCTGAACCGTATCGCGACGGATCTTCAGCTCTGGTCGATGCGCGAAATCGCGATCGTCACGCTGCCCGACGGCATGTACGGCGGGTCGTCCAACATGCCGCAAAAACGCAATCCGTATCTGCTCGAATGGCTGCGCCTCGGCCACGATCGCATCGCCGGATATTGCGCCACGGCGCTCTCTTCGCTATCGCATCTGCCGACCGGCAACTCCTATCAGGCAAGCCGCACTGCGGTGGAAACCGTCAGCGAGATGAGCGGACTCGTCATCGACATGCTGAGCGTGCTCGTCTATTCGATCGACGGCATCCGCTTCGACGCCAACGCCGCGCGCCGCGCGATCGACATGGGCAACGCAGGCGCAACGCTCGTTGCGGAATCGCTGGTGCAGCAACGCATGGCCTCGTTCAGGGACGCCCACGCGGCGGTCGGTCGTGCACTGTCGAGCCCGCCCGATGCCGCGCCGGATGCCGCAGCGGATCCGCTCGGCTCCGCCGCGGCCGCGTTGCTCGGGCGTCTCCATGACGAATTCGAAGGGGCGCACGTGTTCGACCGGCTCGACGGCGGCAGCGGACCGTCGACGCGCAACACGCACGCCGCGCTGACGATACTCGCCGCCCGCCTGCTGGAGCAGCGCCGACGCCAGCGATCGTGCGAATCGCGCGAGACTGCGGTAAGGCAGGCGCTCGATCGGTGCTTCATGAATGTGCAAGCATGACAAACATCACACTGCTTTGTTCGGACGGCCCGCATCATCTGTATCTCGCCGCGGAAATCCTCGACGCGTTCGGACGCGTTCGCGTCATCGTCGAGCCCGGGCGAGAACAGGCATCGCGCCTGCTGCGCAACGGCCACTATCGCGCGTATCTGTGGACGCGCTATCACGAATGGCGACGCAGGCTGTTCGGCTATGACGCGTACCGGCGGCGCTACTTCGTTCGCGAGCGGGAACCGCGCACATGGGACGCGCTTCGACGTCATGCGGGCGTGCGGTATCTGGAAACGTCATGGATCAACGACACGACCGTGCTCGATGCGCTGCGCGACGACCTTTCCGACGTCTATATCGTGATGGGCACCAAGAAGATCGGCGAGGCCTTGCTGTCGCTCGTCCCGGCCGACCGCATCATCAACATCCATGGTGGCCACCTGCCGTACTACCGAGGCAATCACTGCTTCTTCTTTGCGCTGCACCACGGCGAACTCGACAAGCTGAGCACGACGATCCACCGCGTGTCGGCGGGCCTCGATACCGGCGCCATCATCAGCCGCCATTCGGTTCGGTTCTGCGCGGACGACAATTCGGAAACGCTCTATTCGCGCGCCGAACGAGCCGCAATCGACAGCCTCGTGGCGCGCCTGAAGCGCGAACCCGACATCGCCGCATGGAGCAGCGAGCCGCAGCCGAACGTCGGCTCCACCTATCGCATGCGCGACCGCGGCCCGCTCGTCGAACTCGTGCATCACCTCGGCGCCATTCGCCGCCGGCTGGCGGCAGGCCCGAATCGCGGCAAGGAGACCAGTTAGATGAACGTTGACGATGCACTTGTCGGCAAGTTGCTGCAGATCATCCTGTTCTCGACCCCGCTGATCATTTCGCCGGGGCCGAACAACTTGATGACGACCGCCAACTGCGCGCAATTCGGCTATCGGCGCACGCTGCCATCGCTGACCGGCATCTCGGTCGGCGTGGTCGTCCTGTTCATGGTCGTCGCGCTCGGGCTGTTCAGCGTGATGAGCCGTCACCCGTTGCTGCAACACGCACTCAAGGTGGTCGGCTCCGCGTACATCCTGTACCTCGCCTACAAGCTCTACACGGCTCAGTCCGAACACGCCGAACGCCGCTCGATCGAGCGTCCCATCACGTTCGGCGAGGCAGCCCTGCTCCAGATCGTCAATCCGAAAATCTGGCTGCTCGGCGCCAGCGCGGCGTCGACGTTCCTGCCGTTGACGGGGAACGCCTACGTCGACGCGACGCTCCTGTCGCTCACGCTCGGGATCGTTTTCTTCCCGTGCAACTCGATCTGGGCGGTATGCGGTCTCATGATGCACCGCATGCTGCACGGCAAGACGCTCCAGCGCATCATGGCGCTGCTGTCCGCCTCTTCGATCGTGTTCCTGCTGTTCTGAACTCGCTCGCCCCTCAAGGAAACGCTCGACCGTGAATCACATCGTCCTGGCATTCTGTACCGATCTCGACAAGGACCCGGTGTCGTCGCGCGTGCTCGCGCGACTTCTGGCATCCGGCATCGACTGGCACGCCGATGGCGTCGTGGACGGGCGCCCTATCCTGCACATGCAATCCGGCGCGGTGCGCTACAGCCTGCTGCAGCTCGACAACGTGTTCAGCCACGACTATCGGCGCTACGCCCCGCTGGCGAACAGCGTCTTCGCCGACGCCGACGCGATCGTGATCGTCAACTGGCATGAAGGGAAGAACGCGCCCGACCGGATCTTCACGATCCAGACCACCGGCGACATGGAAAGCGGAACGTTCAGCCCGGTGGACCCGGCCGTCACACGCAGCCTGTTTCTGGCTGTCGAGCACGCGCGCCAGCAAGCGGGCCTGGATTCGTATTCGACCTGGATGGAGGCCACGCACTGGTCCGGCCCGCTCTACGGCGCGCAGTCCGGTTGCCTGGTCTCCGCCGTCGAGCCGTCGGTCATCGATCTGGAAATCGGCAGCACCACGGACGCATGGGCGTGCCCCGATGCCGTCGACGTGCTGGCACGCGCGTTGCTGACGGTAGGCGAGCGAATCGCTCGACCGGCGATCTCGCTGCTCTGTATCGGCGGCGTCCACTTCGAGCCCGGCTTCACGCAACTGCTGCGCGATTACGGCGACACGCAAGGACTCGCGCTATCGCACGTGCTGCCCAATCACTGGCTGGTCGCGTACGGTTACGATTCGCCCGAACGCCTGGCGGACCTGCTCGCGTGTGCCCGATCGATCAAGGGCGGTGTCGATGCGATCGCGTTTCATGACAACCTTAAGGGCGCGCACAAGCAGCAGGTGCGTAGTCTCGCGAGCGAACTTGGCGTTCCCGCGCTCTCGCATCGAAAATTGAGGTCACCCGATCTGGCCGGCCTGATCAACGATGCGAAAACCGTCGCTTGACGTCGGCGTTGTCACTTGCCGCGCACCGCGCCGGGAGAATAGCCGTAATGCCGCTTGAACGCGGTGGAGAACCGGCTGTGCTGGGCGTAGCCGCACTCGAGTGCGATGCTCATGATCTTGTGATCGGTATGTTTCAGCAGGTCGTGCGCGCGAAGCATCCGCAATTCGGTCAAGAATGCGTGCGGAGACCGGTCGAACGTGTTCTTGAATTTGCGCAGGAAGTGATAGCGGCTGAGATTGACCAGATCGGCAAGATGCTCGAGCCGCACGGCCTCACCGAGATTGGCGTTGCAATATTCGCGGATCTGCTCGGCCTGCTTCGCCGACAGCCGGCCGCGCGCATCCACGCGCTCCAGGTCGGCCATCGCGTAACGGCTGATCGCATTCAGCAGAATCCAGCTCATCAGGCTATCGATGCCGAGCGACAGCGTGTCGTCGTTCCAGTCGGCCTGCGCGATGCTGGTCGCGGCCGCGCTGATGACGGGGGACGCCTCCTGGAATACCTCGCGGAACCGGTAAGCCTCCGCCGGCTGGCGCAAGGACCGGATCAGGCTCGGCTCCAGATTGGGCAAATCGAAATAAATATGCAGGAAATTGAGGCGCTCGGTAATCCGCCACTGCGATTCGCCTTCGCCGACCGGGAACAGACAGACCGCGCTTTTAAAGCCTCGGCGTACGATGTGCCGGCCATCGACCTGCGCACAATTCTCGCCACCGGACAAATAGACGCTCAGCACGTTCTCGGACGAACTCTTATATTCGGTCAGTGTGTTCTGACCTGTCCATTCTGACAGGATGATGCCCGACGGCAATTGCATGGATCGAACGACTTCGGCCCCAGCCGAATTCAGCGCGCCTCGAACCGTAATCGAGTTTGAAGAAGACATGTGTCGCAATCGTAGGTTGGGAATCTGATGCGAAACGACGGCTTTCCCGCTGGAGAGATACCGCACGCGCGTTCTGAAGCACGTTGCACCACGCCGGGGAAGCATCCGCCAGTGACGCGCGAAGCCGTTCTGTCCTCACCGGCGAGTGCAGTCATGCGTCGTTAGATTACCTTAAGTGCGCCTCAAATGGTCGAACGATACGTCGCGAATTCGTGCCGGACTGCATGGGGATATGTGTCGCGAATTCGTCGCGGGACCGATGATTGGACTGAATCGCAAAGCCAGGAACGCCATCTCGGCGGGATTTTTCGGGAAATGCACGCGGCAAACGAAGCCAGCGGGATTCGATGAATGCTGTCCCCGAGGAAGCTGGCGTGATAATCCCCGCTTTACGTGGGATTCAGAAGCAGAAACTAAGCGGCCATGGCCGCCGCTGCTTTGGGGTTAATACGCGCAGCGGATTTGCTGTTCGGTGAACTTGCCCGCTTTCACGACGTGATTCCTCGTCTCGATGACAACATCACGCCGGAAATTTCGACTTTGAAGTCGGCAATTTTTACTGGACCGAGTCACAGCGACCCGTTCAACAAGAAACGACGCCGGCGGGCGCATGCCCGCCGGCGGTCCATCGAAAATCAGAACGTGTCACGGACTAGAACGACTGCCAGCTCGCGGCGCTTTCATTGGCCACGACTGCGGCCTCGGTTTTGCGTTGAACCGTCTTTCGCACGGCCGGCTTCGGGCGCGGCTGGACCTCTGCCGCTCGCTCCGTTGGGCTGGCCGCGACCGCCATCCCGTCAGGCAGGCGGAAGATCGAAACCAGTTCGCGTAACGCGTTCGACTGCGATGCCATCGACTGCGCCGCTGCAGAAGCCTCCTCAACGAGCGCGGCGTTCTGTTGCGTGACCTCGTCCATCTGCATGACCGCCTGATTGACCTGCTCGATGCCGGTATGCTGCTCGACCGACGCCGACGCAATTTCGCCCATGAGGTCGGTGACACGCTTTACCGCGACGACGACCTCGTTCATCGTGGCGCCGGCGTTGTCGACGAGAGACGTGCCGGCCTCCACTTTGGCCACCGACTGACTGATCAGCTCCTTGATCTCCTTGGCCGCCGATGCGCTTCGCTGCGCAAGCGCCCGCACTTCGCTCGCCACCACCGCGAAGCCGCGACCTTGCTCGCCGGCCCGGGCTGCCTCAACGGCCGCGTTCAGTGCGAGGATGTTCGTCTGGAAGGCGATGCCCTCGATGACGGCGATGATTTCAGCGACCTTTGCCGAGCTGTGGGAAATGTCGTGCATCGTATCGACGACCTTCGCCACCACCTGCCCGCCTCGGACCGCGACCTCAGAAGCATTGCCGGCGAGCGTGTTCCCCTGCCGCGCGTTCTCCGTGTTCTGTTTGACCGTCGCCGTCAACTGCTCCATGCTGGCCGCGGTTTCCTCGAGCGAGGCCGCCTGCTCCTCGGTACGCTGGCTGAGATCGGTGTTGCCGGCAGCGATCTGCGCGGAGCCCGACGCGATGCTTTCGCTGCTCGAGCGCACGCGCCCCACCACGTCCTGCAGCCGCGCGTTCATATTCCGCAGCGCCAGCAGAAGCTGGCTCGTCTCGTCGCGACCGGATACTTCGATATTGGACGTGAGATCGCCGCGCGCGACCGTCTCCGCGATGCCGACTGCGCGACCGAGCGGTGTGACGATGGAACGGGTAATCAACCATGCGACAGCGACCGACAGCAGTAGCGCCGTGCCGCACAACACACCGGTCAACAGGAGCGTCGAGTGATAGTTGGTTGCCGCTTCGGCCGTCGCGACGCCCGCGCCCGCGCGGTTCAGCTTCACATCTTGCTCGACGAGGTCCAATGCCTGCGCGAACAGCATTGCAGACTCCCCTGTCGCAAGCGATCTGGCCGCAGCAAATCCGGCATCGCCCGATTCCGACAGCGCCAGAAGTTTAGCGTCGGAGGCCAGGAATGCGCTCCATGCTTTACCCATACTGTCGAAAAGCTGTCGCTCCTCGGGCGAAGAAACGAGCTTCTCATAGCTGGCCATCGCAGCTTTCATGGATGCCAGCGCGGCATCGTGCTGACTACGCTGGCTATTCTTCGCCGAAGCCTCACTTTCCAGCACGGACCGGAGGGTAGCCCGCCGGACGCCGTTGGCGAGCGCCCTGATTTCACCCAATGTCTGAACGCTGACGAGCCAGTTGTCGGCGATCTCGCGGGTGCCCTCATAAATTCGCGATGCCTGCAACATGGCGAGTCCGCCCGTCACCATCAGCAGCAGCAACGTAATGCCAAAACCCACTCTGAGGCGAGTTCCAATGCGCAGGTTAACTAAGTACTTCATAAGCCATTCTCCATTTGACGTTCCATATAACGACTTAGTCTCATCAAGCCGACCGGCGATCGAGCGCAAAATCGACGCATCCGATCGCCATCGAAATCACTGCAGTTGCGCCCGGTATTCCGGGTCGCTTGGCGACTTCCTTCGGCCGGCGAGGGGTCCGCGAGACGCATTCGGCCTTCGCAGACGTGCCGGGCAAAGGAAGTGCCATCGGCTATCTCTGTCCTTGCCCCTCCGATGTGGAATCCCGTCCGCGCTCGAATATCTCGGCAGCGCCGAGCAGCTCTCCGAGCTTGCCGGACCGCCCGGTAAGAGCCGCTTTCATACCCGGCTCGAGCGGCAGTTCTTCTGCGAACTCATCCTGTTGCCGGCCGTAGACGACGTGCAACAGCGACAGCATGCCGGTCAGGTAAGCGGTCTGTGCGAAGGCCGTCTCGTTCGGGGACTCGAAGAGCGCGACGTCCAGCATGAAGGAAGCACGTTGTCTCGCTAGCGCGATCAGCGGATCTCGACAAACCGTCTCCGGATCGGGATGGTTGTAGAGCAGCAGGCTGCACCATTGGAATAGCCGTGTAGTGCCGATCGCAGCGAGTGCGTGATGCAGCGAAGCGATGGCCGTGCGCTTCGGGTTCACGTTGCCGGAGCAGTTGGCGAGGCGCAGAACCTGCGCCACCAGCACGGGCATGTCGGATAGCGCGTGAATGACGCGATGATCGCCAGCGTCTTCGATCAGCAGGTTGAGCAGATCCACCAGTTGCCCCAGGTCGGGCACCAGACGGCGCGCCTCCATCACCTGCGGTCTGCTGAAGTAAAAGCCCTGGACCATGTCGCAGCCGCTGCCAATTGCGGCATGCCACTGTTCGTGGCTATCGATCTTCTCGGCAACCACGATCTTGCCGGCGCGTTTCAGATCGCCCACCATCGCGCGCGCGCTCGGCGCGTCGAATGCCGGCCACTCGAGCTTGACGATGTCGACTGCCGGCAGAAACGCGACGATGTCGGGCGTGAGCTTCGCGACATCGTCGAGCGCCACGCGAAAGCCGGCTGCGCGCAATGCATTGCAGCGCTTTTTCAGCGACTCGTCGAGTTCACACGATTCGAGGACTTCGAGCACGAATCGCGGACCGGTCAAGATCTGCGGCACATCGGAGTGCAGGAAATGCGACGTGCAATTCAGGTATCCGTCGAGGCCCGCGAGCACCGTATCGAGGCCCAACGCACCCACGGTACGCTCGACGACATGTGCGGTGCTGCCGAAGCCGTCGACGACATCGGCGGTGGCCGTGTGGCCGTTCCTGAACAGCAGTTCGTAGGCGACGGTCCGGCCGTCCCGGTCGACGATAGGCTGGCGTGCGACGAACGTCGATGCGCCCTGATTGAGTACCCGTTGCCAAGCCTGGATCATTCCCTGATTCCCCGTTTTTTTTCGTCTCTTATTGCTGTCGCTGGCTGCGCTGCGCGGTTCCTGCAACGTATACGTATCGATGGGCGGTTCGGATGCGTTGCGGTGCGGGCCATCTGTACGAAATGTTCCGGACAATCGCCGGTCGCTCGATACCCAGGTACACGCCTGCCCGTGCTCTTCTTCCGCTTCTTACCGGTATGTCGGCACATTGCAAACTTACTGTAATTGATGCGCTCGCCGGCCAAGGAGACATTTCTCAAGACGGCCGAATAAATCGGTTCGCTTGCCCTGCCACGCGGACGCGTCAGCGTGACTGCCAGCCCTCGCAAACGATCAACTGCGAATTAATTTTTTTATTGGCTGATGAGAAAAATATTGTGTTGGACGTAATGAGAAATGTTTAAATCGTCAGATGAAATTGGGAATCGATGAATCTTTCTTCCGCGTCGTTGCAACGTCCGCGGATACGGCAGATAAACCCTCATCGATTCGTGAAGATCGATGAAGTGCCGACAGCGAAGGCGATCGATCTCATCCGCGGGGAGCGGAAAACCGGCAGCATTCGTACCGAACGGTTCGGTTGTATCGTTCGAGGTATGCGTTCTGCTGCGTCTTGCACGGACGGCTGTAGTCCAGCCGAATGTCGTACTGTCGAGCCCATTCGAAAATCGCCGCGCTCAGAGACTCCGGCGCGTTACCACACCGCAGCGTTTTGGGCCTCGCCATGCACGGCTCACGCGCTCTGACGGCAGCGAAAAGTCGATCTCGATATCAAGGGCTTCGCGGTTGAAATCTTCAATCACGTTGAACAACCGGAAGCAGCGCCCGTGGGCCAAATGTCACTACTGGACCGCGCATGCATCGCCACCTCATGCGCGCAAGGTGCAACTCAATCTTTTTTGCGAGCGAATTTGGATTTAATCAGAGGCAGCATCCCTCAACCATCCCCCTCCGGAATCCTCGCCGACTGAATCACGACCAGCGTATCCCCCGCCTCGATCCGGCACGGCGGATCCTCATAAAACGAATGGATCTTCCCGCAGCGATCGAGCCCGACCACGATCGCCCCCGGCACGACGTTCGTCATGCACCCCACCTCATGCGGCAGCGCCGTGCGCTCCACCAGCGTCGCCCGGCCGCGCGTCGACAGCATGTCGTTGACGAACGGCACGATATAACGGCTGTGCACCGCATCGGCGAGCAACAGCGCGCCGATCTTCGTCGACGATACGATCACGTCCGCGCCCGCCTGCCGCAACTGACGCTGGTACAAATTCTCCTGGATCCGAACGACGATCTTCGTCTCGGGCGCGATGCTGCGCACCGACAGCGTCAGCAGGATCGCGGTCGGATCGTCGGTCACCGAGATGATCACCGCCTTTGCAGCACGCACCTGCGCCTGCTGCAGCAAATCCTCGTGCGCCGGATCGCCGAGCAGCCCCGTCACGCCGAGCGACGTCGCGGCTTCGAGCGCCTGCTGCTGCGAATCGATCACGATGATCGTCGCCGGGTCGACGCCGCTCTCGAGCAGTTCGCGCACGGCGATCGAACCCGACAGTCCGTATCCGCACACGACGATGTGATCGGACAGTTGCTTCTGCAGCCGTTTCATGCGGAATTCCTCGATGACGCGCTGGATCACGAACTGATACGCCGTGCCCAGAAAGATGAACCAGATGCCGATGCGGATCGGCACGATGAAGAACGCATCGATCAGCCGCGCTCGCGCCGTGACCGGCACGATGTCGCCATAGCCGACCGTCGCGACGGTGACCATCGTGAAGTACACGAGATCGGCGACGCCCATCGGCGTGCTCTTGGTCGAATCGCGCAGGCCGTCACGGTCGAGATACAGCACCAGGAACGCCAGCATGCACAGCACGACCACCGCGCCGAGACGAAACAGCAGCGTGCGACGCGGCGACGTCGCGGGCCGCGTGAACAGCGTGCGCACGCGCGGCGCCTGCCACGGCTCGCGTGCGCGACGCAGACGTGAGCGCAACGAACGGCGCTGGTCGGAAGGCGTTGCCAACGGGATTCTCCTGAACAATGCGGGCTCGATTCTACGACGGCCTACGACGCGAGCGTGCGCGCCCACGCGCGTCACAGCATGCTGCGGGGCCGCACCATCGTTCCGTCGACGAAGCGCCGCGCACGAAACGCGGACAGGTCCAGCGACGGCTCGCCCGTGTCGATCCACTCGGCGAGCAGCCGGCCGACGATCGGCCCCATCGCGAAGCCATGCCCGCAGAAGCCGGTCGCGATCGCGAGCCCCGACGGCGCATCGGGCGCATCGATCACCGGAATCCCGTCGGGCAGCACGTCGATCAGGCCGCCCCACGCCTCGACGATCTGCGCGTCCTTCAGCGCGGGGAAGATCGCCTTCAGCTTCCCGAGCGCGCGCGGCGCATGCGCAGGATTCGGCTGCGGCTGCGGGTCGCGCGGCTCGATCGGCCCGATCGTGCCGCGGACCCGTGCGCTGAGGTCGCGCCACGCCGCCCCGTTCAGATGCAGCCGGAATTTCTCGCGGTGCGACCAGAATTCCGGCCAGAACAGGCTCAAGCCGCGCAGATGGCCCACGGTGAGATCGACGTCGACCTGCATGTCGTCCGCGAGATTGATCGCACCGTTGCGGCGCTGGCGGATCCCGAGGCCGTGCCCCCAGATCGTCGACGCCGACACGGCGGGCAGCACGTTGGTGCGCATGCAGGTGCCGCGCACGGCGTGCTGCGGCAGACGGATGCCGACGCCGTCGAGCAGCCGGAAGCTGGTCGCGCCGGCCGCACAGATCACGCGCCGCGTGCGGATCGTGCCGCGCTCGGTCGCGACGCCGACCACCGCGCCGCCGGCCGTCTCGATCGCCGTCACGCCGCAGCCTTCGAAGAAACGCGCGCCGGCTTCCGCCGCGCGCGCGGCGAAGGCGGCGGCCACGCGACGCGGCTCGGCCTGGCCGTCCGAAGCCGTATATAGCCCGCCGAGCGTGCGCACGTGCGCGGAGAGTCCGCTCACGCGCCCGTCGATCTCCGCGCGTGTGACGGTGCGCGTATCGAGCCCGTGCTCGCGGGCGACGGCGAGCCACGCCTGGAACGACGCCCAGTCTTCTTCGTTGTCCGCCATGTACAGGCAGCCGCCCTGGCGCCACTCGAGGTCGAAGCCGAGCGTCTGCTCGAGCCCCTCCCAGATCCGCATGCCGGCCATCATCAACGGCACTTCGGCGGATTCGCGGCCTTGCTGCCGCACGAAACCCCACGCGCGCGTCGACTGCTGGCCGGCGATGCGCGACTTGTCGAGCACGACGGCCTTCAGTCCGCGCAGCGCCAAATAGTAAGCGGCCGCGCAGCCCATGATGCCGGCGCCGGCGATCACCACGTCGGCTTCGGCCGGAAACACCGCGTCGGCGCGGGTCAATGCATCGTGCAACGGATAAGTGGTCGTCATCGTTCTCGGTGGCGTGAGGTGTCCGGCCGCGCATCGCCATTCGCGATGGTCGCCGCCGAATCGGGCTGTCGAAGGTCGGATCGTGCGCGAACGCACGGCAAGGCATGCGAGCGGCCGTCCCCATTTTTTCGTCTTGACGGCGCTATGTTACCGCGCGCTAAACTGTACATCCATACAGTGTTTTATGCAGTGGCAATGATCCTCCCCCCATTCGATCCTCCGAAGCTGAACGACCTCGCCGAATGGTGGACGAAGTGCACCTATGCGGACGTGCAGCGCCTGATTCTGGAAGTCCAGCATCTGCGTCTGACGCTATGGGAACTGAAGGCGCATGTCGCCGACGCATCGCGCCGGATTCGCGTGCTCGATCCCGACATGCTCGCGCACGGCTCCGCGCTGCGGCGGCTGACCTACCTGCTCGAAAAGGAAATCGAACGCGCCAATCCGATCGGCCGCTCGCGCGACGTCTATGCGCCGTTTTCGGACGAATGGCGTGCTCGCGAAGCGCTGCGCTGCGCATTGCGCGCGCAACCGGGGCCGGCGCAAGCCGGCGCACGCGTACGCACGATGCCGGCGTTCGAGCGCGTCACGTGGGCCGAACTGCGCGAACGCTGGCGCCGCTCGAGCGACCGGCAATCGAGCCACTACAGCCTCGAACAACGCATGGTGCTCGAGATCGCGCGACAGCGCGTGGTGATACTCGCGCGTGCGCGCAAACTGGTCGACGACGCGATCGACGAAGCCGCCGCCGACGGCAAGCAATTGTTCGCGCTCGATCAGCTCAGGCGGCTGCTGTCCGTCGAGCGCGAAGACGGCGAGCCGTTCACGTACTTGCCGTCCTGACGCGTTCGTCCCGTAGCGCGAGTTCGTACGGTGATGCATCCGCTCGCGGCCGCCACATCACCACGAAAATCGCGCACACGTCTGTTCGCCATCGCACGTTGCACGTGTCACAGCGACGTCACTCGCACGGCCATACCATCAATCACGCGCGGCGCACCGTATGTCGTCCTTGCCGCGGCCGGGAACGAAACGTGCTGCGCCACACCGCCTGCCGGGACTCATTTATTTTCTTTGACGAGATCGGCATAACCGGCGAATATTCGCGTCGATCCATCGGTTAGTACTTCTTCAAAACACAAAAAATACGCCGCTCTCCGAGCAAAACGAGGACTTACGTTGTTTCGCGAACTGATATCCGATCGAAGGGGAAGAAATGACGCCGCCGTCCCAGGATGTGAGCATCAGAAAACCCGCTTCCGTAGCGAAAGCCGCCGAGCCTTCGCCCACCTTCTGGAAGCCCGCGCCGCCGATCGACGTGCCTGCGCCGCAACCGGAGCAGCAGCCGATGCCCGATCTGCGCGATTTTTTCGCAGCCGCGGCACTGCAAGGACTGTTGTCGCGCGATGCCGGTCGCAACGTGTCGTCGATCGCCGACTATGAATCGAAGCGCGCCGTTACCGCCTATCGGCTCGCCGACGAAATGCTGAAGGCGCGATAAGCACGCAAGCCTGCGAAAACCGCGGGCTTGCCTTCCCACCGGCCGGCTGCCGTGCCCGGCCACACGCAACCCCGCATCGACTCTCTTCCAATAAAGCTGCTTCTGCCGCGCGTAAGCGAAATGACAAGCGCTTGAAAAATCCGCCGACGCTTGCACGCATCGCGAAAGCGCCGCTCGCGTCTCGTCTTCCCCGCATCGCGAAAGCGCCTCAAACGGCCACGAACTTTGCCGTAGCGGCACAAGCGTTTGTCGGCCCGCACAGGTCATTGCGCCGAACCGCACCGTCATCGTCCGATCGCTACGCGCATCACTACGACGCGTTCGCGCGGCATCACACGCCGCACACGCCGCTCAAGCTCCGTCGAACCGCACCTACGTTCGCGAACACGCCGCTCGTCGCGCAGCGAGCGCAGACGCTCTGCGCGGCAACCGCTCGAGCGACGAACCGGCCGCTCGATCGACTGCGGGATCGCTTCCTGCTGTACGGCCATCGCGGATCTTCACGCGCAACCCACTTCATGGAGACTTCATGTTCATTCACAACACACGGCTTCAGTACACGGTGCGCGTCGATGCGCCCAATCCGGGGCTCGCGAACCTGCTGCTCGAACAGTTCGGCGGCCCGCAGGGCGAACTCGCCGCCGCGATGCGCTATTTCACGCAGGCGGTCACCGAGGAGGATCCGGGCCGCAAGGACATGCTGTTCGACATCGCCACCGAGGAGCTGAGCCACCTCGAAGTGATCGGCTCGCTGGTCGCGATGCTCAATCGCGGCGCGAAGGGCGAACTCGCCGAGGCCGTCGACGAGCAGGCCGAGCTGTACCGCAAGCTGCACGGCGCGGGCAACGACAGCCACGTGACGCAGCTGCTGTACGGCGCCGGCACGCCGCTCACCAATTCGGGCGGCGTGCCGTGGACGGCCGCGTACATCGACACGATCGGCGAGCCGACCGCCGACCTGCGCTCGAACATCGCGGCCGAAGCGCGCGCGAAAATCATCTACGAGCGGCTCATCAACGTGACCGACGATCCCGGCATCCGCGACGCGCTCGGCTTCCTGATGACGCGCGAGGTATCGCATCAGAAGTCGTTCGAGAAGGCGCTGTACGCGATCACCGCGAACTTCCCGCCGGGCAAGCTGCCGCCGGTCGAGCCCTACGACCGCGTGTACTTCCGCATGCAGCCGGACGCTGCCGCGCTGGTCGGCCCGTGGAATCACGGCGCCGGCCTGGAGATTCGTCCCGGCGAGCCTGCGGTCGACGGCGGCACCGGCATTGCGGAGGGCATGCTGGAACCGGAGCAGGCAGACGCGATCGACGCGATGTCGCAACGGCTGGCATCGGACCGCAACAGCGATCCGCTGACCGGCGCGGAGCTCGGCTCTGGCGCACCGACGCCGCAGCCGGGCGCGGCCGACGAACCCGATGACGCATGAACCATCACGCGACGGACGTGCGCTTGCGAGCGGAACGCCGCTTCACCCAATCGAACGGAGAGAACGCAATGACCACGGACACGACCGCAGCAGAGGAAAACCTGATGGACTGGCTGCGCGACGCGCACGCGATGGAAGAACAGGCTGAGACGATGCTCACGTCGATGGCCGGTCGGATCGACCACTATCCGGATCTGAAGCGGCGCATCGAGCAACACATCGAAGAAACGCGCGAGCAGGCACGCCTGATACGCGGCTGCATCGAACGGCGCGGCGGATCGGTGTCGACGATGAAGGACGTCGGCGCCAAGACGATGGCGTGGGTGCAGGGCCTCGCGGGCATGTTCGCCTCCGACGAGATCGTCAAGGGCGGCATGGCGAGCTACACCTTCGAGCATTTCGAAATCGCCGCGTATCGCAACCTGATCGAAGCGGCACGCTTCGTCGGCGACCGCGAGACGATGACGATCTGCGAGCGGATCCTGCCCGAGGAGCAGGCGATGGCCGCGTGGCTCGAACACAACATGGCGGGCGTCGTGCGCACCTATCTCGCCCGCGATGAGACCGACGCGCCCGCGAAACGCTGACGGCGCCGAGCCTCGCGATCACGCGCCCGCTGCGCCGGGCTCGGACTGGTCGGCCATCAGGTACTGAATGACGAGCGTCGGATCCGCGACGTCGAGAATCAGGCGACGCATCACACGCTTGCGCATGTGCGCGTCGTCGAGGGTCCACGGGCCGGCCGCGTCGCCGAGGTAGCGGGCCACCGCATCGCGGTGGTCGCCGTCCGGCGGCAGGCCGAGCCGCGCGGCGAGCAGCCCCGCGACGACATCGTCGATCTCGATGTGCAGCGGCTTCGAATCGATCGACAGCTGAAGTTTCATGATCGGTCTCTGCAACATGAAAAAGACGGTGCGCGCGCCTATCGCGCGCACCGAACCGTGCCGCGCCGGCCAGCGGCGGCGCCAGTGTCGGCGCGTTCAGTAACCGAGCTCGGGGGACGGCGCGGCTTCAGCGCGTTCGTCCTTCGGTGCGTCGGCGACGGTCGCATCGGTCGTCAGCACGAGGCCGGCGATCGACGCCGCGTTCTGCAATGCGGTGCGCGTGACCTTGGTCGGATCGACGACGCCGGCCTCCACCAGATCGCCGTACTCGCCGGTCGCCGCGTTGTACCCGAAGTTGCCGCTGCCTTCCAGCACCTTCGCGATCACCACCGACGGTTCGTCGCCCGCGTTCGACGCGATCACGCGCAGCGGCGCTTCGAGCGCGCGCAGCACGATGCGGATGCCGGCATCCTGATCGCCGTTCGCGCCCTTCAGGTCCGTCAGCGCCGCGCGCGCACGCAGCAGCGCGACGCCGCCGCCCGGCACGATGCCCTCCTCGACCGCCGCGCGCGTCGCATGCAGCGCATCGTCGACGCGGTCCTTCTTCTCCTTCATCTCGACTTCGGTGACCGCGCCGACCTTGATCACGGCGACGCCGCCCGCGAGCTTCGCGACACGCTCCTGCAGCTTCTCGCGATCGTAGTCGCTCGTCGCTTCGTCGATCTGCACGCGGATCGACTTCACGCGCGCGTCGATACGCGCGGCGTCGCCGGCGCCGTCGATGATGATCGTGTCGTCCTTGCGCACCTCGACGCGTTTCGCGCTGCCGAGATCGTCTAGCGTCGCCTTGTCGAGCTGCTTGCCGGTTTCCTCCGAGATCACCGTCGCGCCGGTCAGGATCGCGATGTCCTCGAGCATCGCCTTGCGCCGGTCGCCGAAGCCCGGCGCCTTGACCGCGGCCACCTTCAGGATGCCGCGCATCGCGTTCACGACGAGCGTCGCGAGCGCTTCGGCTTCGACGTCTTCGGCGACGATCAGCAGCGGCTTGCCGGACTTCGACGCCGCCTCGAGAATCGGCAGCAGGTCGCGAATGTTCGAGATCTTCTTGTCGTGCAGCAGGATCAGCGCGTCGTCGAGATACGCGGCCTGCTTCTCCGGATCGTTGATGAAGTACGGGCTGATGTAGCCGCGATCGAACTGCATGCCTTCGACGACGTCGAGTTCGTTGTCGAGCGACTTGCCGTCCTCCACCGTGATCACGCCTTCCTTGCCGACCTTCTCCATCGCGTCCGCGATGATCTTGCCGATCGCGTCGTCCGCGTTCGCGGAAATGGCGCCGACCTGCGCGATCTCCTTGTGCGTCGAGATCGGCCGCGACAGTGTGCGCAGCTCCTCGAGCACCACGCCGACGGCCTTGTCGATGCCGCGTTTCAGATCCATCGGGTTCATGCCGGCCGCGACGTGCTTCATCCCTTCCTGCACGATCGCCTGGGCGAGCACGGTGGCGGTCGTCGTGCCGTCGCCGGCCACGTCGGCCGTCTTCGACGCGACCTGCTTGACGATCTGCGCGCCCATGTTCTCGAAGCGGTCCTTCAGCTCGATTTCCTTCGCGACCGACACGCCGTCCTTCGTGATGACGGGCGCGCCGAAGCTGCGTTCGATCACCACGTTGCGGCCCTTCGGGCCGAGCGTCACCTTCACCGCGTCGGCGAGGACATTCACGCCCTTGACGATCTGGCTACGCGCACCGTCGCGGAATTTCACGTCTTTTGCAGTCATTTCGTTGCTCCGGGTAAAGTCGTTGAACGGAATGCCGCGCTCACCGGCCGCCTGCCGGCGCGGCGCGGGCGCATCGCGCTTCAGGCCGCCTTGCGGGCAGCCGGCGATGCCACTTCGAGCACGCCCATCACGTCCTCTTCGCGCATGACGAGCAGTTCCTCGCCGTCTACCTTGACGGTCTGGCCTGCATATTTGCCGAATAGAACCCGGTCGCCGACCTTGAGCTGCAACGGCTGCTGCGAGCCGTCCTGCAGCAGCCGGCCGCTGCCGACTGCAATGACTTCGCCCTGTTCGGGCTTTTCCGCGGCGGAATCGGGAATGACGATGCCCGAGGCCGTCGTCCGCTGCTGTTCGATTCGTTTGACGATAACCCGGTCGTAGAGGGGACGAATCTGCATTTTCATCTCCTGAGCGATGAGATCACCTGAATAAGGGAATCCGGCAGCGCAGCCACCGGCGAAAGCCGCCATGCGCTGCCGTGCCGTCGATCGGCGAAAAGCGAAATAGTGGCGAGCGAACGCGCTTCAAGACCCGCGCGCACGATGCGTTTGTAACAAAATGTTTCAACGCATCAGGATGCGGCGCACCTCACCCAGCCGGTAGCGCACAGGCGCCGCGCGCTGCAGCGACGGCCGCCACGGCCGCGGCGGGATCGGGCACGGCGGCTGCCGGCCGCCGTCCGCATCGAGTGTGTCGTCGGGTTCGTCGAGCGTGCGCCAGAGGCCGCCCTTGACCGGACGGAACATCCAGCGCGCGTAGCCTTTGCGGCCGCCAGCTGCATCAGCGCGTCGCGCTCCGGCGCGCCGTCGACGAGATGACGTTCGGCGCATGCGCCGGCACCGTAATCGCCGTAGTCGCCGAACGCTTGGCGACACACGAGCGCTTCGCCGGCCGACGCGCCGAGCGTATTGCACGCGCGCCGCTCGACGCGCTCGAGCTCCCATGCGCCCAACCGCCATGCCGCATCGAGCAGCATCGCCTCGACGGATTCGAGCGCCGGCCCCGGACGCTCGAACTGGATCGCGCTGCCGGGCACCGGGCGCAGCGGCACGTCGATGCCGGGCAGCGCGAGCGGCGTTTCGCGCAGCAAGCCATGCCAGTGCAGGATCGCGATCAACGGCGTGTCGGCACGTGCGGCGGCGGTCACGGTCACGGCATAGAGCGGCAGTCGAACGGCGTCGATCTGCTCGTTCACGATGTCGAAAAGGTCCATGAAACCTCCCATTCTTTCGAAAGCGGACGGCCCCTTGAAATTCGCAACGCGTGACCTATTTTAGGTGTCGCTCGACGCAGTCGCGGTTCTCGCGCTGCGTGCTTCGATGGGTTATCGGCCAGGCAGGCAACGGCACGGTAGCGCACCGGTTCGTCGCGCATCGGGTTGCCGCCAGGCGATGCTTTGACATGAGAGACGAACATGCTGAGTCCACACGAATTCGCGACCTTGATGCTGATCCGTCATGCGCCGGATCAGCTGGACAACGGCCGTGCCGAAATCGACACGCTGCTCGCACGCCAATTGATCATGCTGGAACATCGCGCCGACGGCGATCGGCGCGTGCATCTGACGCCGCGCGGGCACGCGATGCTCGACGCGTTCGGCGCGAGTGGCGCCCGCCGCCGCCGCGCGAGCGGTCGTCCGCCCGCGCTCGCGCACGACCGCGACGAGCCAGACGCGCAGTGCGGTCAATGGTTCGGCGCGGCGGCCGCCGATGCCGGCAGCGCGCAGCCGCAGACGCAGACCTGATAGTCGCGGCAATGCTCGCCGTATGCGGTGCCGCATACGGCGATGCGCGTGAATCGTGGAAAGGGTCTCCGGCGGCAAACGCCGGCAGTCGGGCGCGGCCCGAATCAGTGGCTATGGCGCGTGCGGTTGCGGTTTCCGCTCGCGCGGTCGAACGGCTGCAATCTGGCGAGTTGCTCGACCGACATCGTGACAACTTCGAGAACATGCCGCGCGATCTGCTCGTCGGTCATCCCGGCGCTCAAATACTGTTCGATGCTGATCGTGCGCGGGGGATAGCTGCCCGATTCGTCGTCGACGATGTGGATCCTGGCGGTTCGCCGCTCGGGTGAGAGCACGACCTGGACGGTCCTGCCGTGAACGATGGTCTGCATGCACAAGGCTGACATTGACGGTCTCCCGTTGCGTGTCGTTCTACCAATCATCGGCCGATACCGGCGATTCACCTGAGCAATCTACAAATTTACGTCGCCATTCGCAACCATATGGAATGAATCAAGGCGATCGCACGTGGCACGCCTGGCATGGCTGGCTTCGTTGAACGCGTTCGGCTGTCAGGAGAGCGTACTGCCCGAGGGTTCCGCAACCCGTCGGCACGCTATGCGTAGCGGCTCAACCATTCTTCCGAGAATTTCTTCGCGTACGCGACGGCTTCCGCTTCGGTGTCGAATTCGCCCAGCTTGCGGAATGCGGCCTCGCGGCTGAAACCCAGCTTCGTCACCTCGACTTGCGCGGCATATTTGCCGTTCTCGGTCACGCGCGGCTCGCAGTTCATCTCATACCCGCGCATCACAAACTTTTTCTGCATCGCTTCGATCTGTTTTGAGACGAGCGAAATCGTAGCATGGCGTGCGGCTCGTGCACGCAGCGCCCGGCAACTGTAACTTCATCGGTTGCGCTAGAGGATTTCATCGAAAAAGGGCCGCATGCTGCGCCGCTGCGCGCCGAGGCCTACGCGGCGCACCCGGGCCCGGCGCCGACCGTTATGCATGCCCCGAAGCGGTGCGCATCGCGTAACGTCGTGACACACCTTTCACAGAAACCCATCTTTTCGGCCACGGAATGGCCGCAGTTTTGCGGTAAAGTTATCGTTTCCGCGCGTGGCCGGTCGGCTCGCCCCTGGACGTCCTCAAGACTGTCCGCCGAGACTGCCGCAAGGCGTCGTTCTGAACGTCACGATCCGTTCCCGTAGCATGACCACTGAAGCAATCACCACGGATTCCCTCGCGGTTGCCGAGCGCGTGCGCGAGTTGATGACCCGCAACGGCATCGGCAAGCGCCAGCAGACCACCGAGCTGTGCCGCATCCTCGACCTGAGTTTTTCGCAGGGTCACCGCAAACTGCGCGGCAGCAGCCCCTGGACGCTCTCGCAGATCAAGAAAGTCGCCGAAGCCTATGGCGAGCCCGCCGCCCAACTGTTCGGCGCGCAGACGCTCGACCCCGGCATGGTCGGCGCCTGTTCGCAGGAAGCCGTGCTCTATGCGGGCGTCGCCGAAATTCCATGCACCGCGTGGATCGGCGCGCCGCTCGAAGCGGGCGCCCGCCCCGAATTCGTCGCCTACGAACAGAACGGCCGCTGGCGCGTGCTGCGCCACACCGGCGTGCTGTATCAAAACGCGTACGACGTGCACAAGATCGAGATATATCCGCGCCGCGCCGAAAGCGACAAGCTGATCGTCGCGGTGATCGATCCCGACCGCGTCAGCGCGACCGAACTGTGCCGCTATCTCGAACGGCAAGGCTTCGCCACCGCCGCGTTCGACGGCCTCGCGCCGTTCGTCGACGCGCTGCAGGGCCAGGCGTTCGATGCGGTCGTCACCGAATGGCGGTTCGACGACGGCACGGCCGCCACCGCGATCAAGGCGGTGCGCACGTCCGACAATCCGGGCGCCCCGATCTTCGTGCTGACCGGCGACCTGCTGACCGGCCGCGCGAGCGAAGCGGACATCAGCGAAGTGATCCGCGCGTTCGACGTCGTCTGCTACGAAAAGCCCGCGCGCATGGCGATTCTCAGCGCCGATCTCGCGAAGCGGCTGGCCCGCAGTTGAGCGCCGGCCTGCGCTGACGGGCAGCCGGCGCAGGCCGCTCGGCGGTGGCGCACGGGTTCGTCAGTACAATGGCCGGATTCCGTTCACGACCGGCCTCCGCCGCCCGACTTCATGGCCCGCCTGATTCCCGACGACTGGAAAAGCCTTGCCGCCACCGGCGCGGCCGAACGCGAGCGCGAGACGCTCGCCGCGCTCGAACACGCGCTGCCGGACACCTACACCGTCTATCACGGCGTCCACTGGACGCGCGCCGACCAGGGCTTCTCGGTGTTCGGCGAAGCGGCCTTCGTGGTCGTCAGCGCAGCGGGCCGCGTGCTGCTGATCGAGCAGAAGGCAGGCTTCCTGCGCGAAACGCCGAAGGGCCTCGTCAAGGTCTACCTGCAGAAGGAGCGCAACGTCCCGATCCAGCTCGCGCGCACGCAGGAAACGCTGCACCGGCGGCTGACGGCCGCGCTCGGCGCGGGCGTCTACGGCGTCGATGCGCTGCTGTACTGCCCCGACTACGCGATCCGCGACACGGCGATCGCCGGCGTCCCGGCGGACCGCATCGTCGATGCCTCGCGCAAGGCGCAGCTCGCGCAGGTCATCCAGCAGATTCTCCCCGACGACGACGCGCCGTTGCCGAACGCCGCGAAGCTGCATCACTTCTTCGCGGACGAGCTCGCGCTCACGCCCGATACCAGCGCGCTCGTCGGCCAGGCCGGCACGCTGGTCACGCGGCTGTCGGGCGGGCTCGCCGCATGGGCGCGCCAGCTCGAGTTCACGCCGTTCCGATTGCGCGTGACGGGCACGGCCGGTTCGGGCAAGACCCAGCTCGCGGTGCAGGCGATGCGCGACGCGCTCGCGGCCGGCAAGCGCGTGCTCTACGTGTGCTTCAACCGGCCGCTCGCCGACTACATCGCACGCATCGCGCCGCCCGGCGCGACGATCGCGAACTACCATCAGCTGTGCGACTGGGTCGCGCGCGACGGCGGCTATACGCCCGACTTCGACGCGCCCGGCGCGTTCGAGCGGCTCGAGGCGCGCTTCGCCGAAACACCGGTGACGGAGCGCTGGCGCTTCGACGTGCTGATCGTCGACGAAGGTCAGGATTTCCACGCGCCATGGGCGACGGCCCTCGAGCGCCTGCTCGCGCCGAACGGCGCCTGGTGGTGGCTGGAAGATCCGCTGCAGAACCTGTATCTGCGCGAGCCCGTCGCGCTGCCGGGCTGGGTCACGCTGAAGGCGTTGACCAACTATCGCAGCCCGCGCGACCTGCTCGAATTCGTGCGCGACGTCGTCGGCCGGGTGGAGCCACTCGCGGCCGAGCTGCGCTCCGGCAGCCCGTTCGACGGTTCCGATCCGGCCGTGTCGTCATACGGGGAAGCCGGCGCGTCCGACGACGCGCTCGCCGACGCGTGCATCGACGCGACCAAGCGCGCGATCACGCACGCGCTGTCGCTCGGCTTTCGCAAGCAGGACATCGCCGTGCTGTCGTATCGCGGCCGCGAGAGCTCGGTGCTGGCGCGGCTCGACCAGCTCGGCCCGCACCGGCTGAAACGGTTCACGGGGAAGTACGACCTGTTCGGCAACCCTGAATACCGCGAAGGCGACGTGCTCCTCGATTCGATCTACCGGTTCAAGGGGCAATCGGCGCCCTGCGTGATCCTCACCGAGGTCGACTTCGACACGCTCGATGCGCGCGCGGCCCGCAAGCTGTTCGTCGGCGCGACCCGCGCGACGATGAAGCTGCTGCTCGTCGCGTCGGCGCGCGCGGCTGCGCAACTGCCGGCCGCTTGACGCACGGCTGCCCCGGCGACCCCGGCGACGCCAACAACGGCACGCCGGCAGCCGCGCCGGCCGCTGCATGCGCCGGCGCCCGATGCGTCACGCGACCCGGAACGTCCCCACCGCCCGACGCAGACCTTCCGCCTGCTCTTCGAGCGACGCCGCGGCGGCCGCGGCCTGTTCGACCAGCGCCGCGTTCTGCTGCGACACCTCGTCCATCTGCGACACCGCGCGGTTCACCTGCTCGATGCCGTCGCGCTGCTCGTTCGACGCTGCCGCGATCTCGGTCATGATGCCGGTCACGCGGCCGATCGCCTGCTGGATGTCCTGCATCGTCGCACCGGCCACGCCGACCAGTTTCGAGCCCGTCGAGACGCGCTCGACCGACTCGCCGATCAGCGTGCGGATTTCCTTCGCGGCCGACGCCGAGCGCTGCGCGAGCGTGCGCACCTCGCCCGCGACCACGGCGAAGCCGCGGCCCTGCTCGCCCGCCCGCGCGGCTTCGACCGCCGCGTTCAGCGCGAGAATGTTGGTCTGGAACGCAATGCCTTCGATGGTGCCGATGATGTCGGCGACCTTCTGCGAGCTCTGGTCGATCTCGTTCATCGTGCCGATCACCTCGCCGACGACCGTCGCGCCGCGCGTCGCGATCTCGCTCGCGTTGTCCGCACATGCCTGCGCCTCGACCGCGTGATCGGCGTTCTGCTTCACGGTGGCCGTCAGTTGTTCCATGCTCGCGGCCGTCTGCTGCAACGCCGACGCCTGCTCCTCGGTGCGCTGCGACAGGTCCGTGTTGCCGGCCGCGATCTGGTGCGTGGCGGTCGAGATCGATTCGGAGCCGCGGCTGACCTGGCGCACCGTATCGGCGAGACTGCGCTGCATCCCCGTCACGCCCTTGACCAGCTCGGCCATCTCGTCGCGCGACGACCAGTGCAGCTCGGCCGTCAGATCGCCGTCCGACAGGCGGCGGAAATGCGCGAGCAGCCGGTTCACCGGCTGCGTGATCGCGAAATGCAGCCCGACCGCGCAGCCGAAGCAGGCGGCCAGCCCGAACGCGATGCCGGCGAGCGCGCCGATGCGCATCCAGCCGTAATAGGTCTGCGCGGTGTCGTAGACGTCCTTGCCGCGCGCCGCCTGGTATGCGTCCAGCGCATCGGTCGCCTGCGCGAGCGCGACCGACAGCGGCGGCGCGACCGTCATCAGCAGCCGGTCGGCGTCGTCGCGGCGGCCGCCGCGCATCGCGTCGATCATCGGCTTCAGCGCCTGCCCGATCAGCGCCTGGCGGGCGGCGTCGAGCCGGCTCGCGAGCGGAGCTTCGTCGCCGTCGTGCGGCATCGCCGCGTAGGTGCGCCACGCCGCGTCGGCTTTCGCGAGATAACCTTCGGCCTTGCCGACGAGGTCGGGCACCTCCGGCGCGTCCGGATGCACGAGCGCGCGGTCGAGCGTGGTGCGCACGATCATCAGGTTCAGGTTCGCCGCGGACAGCGCCGTCTTCGCGACCATCTGGCGCGTATAGGCCTCGTCGAGCGCGCGGTTCGAGCTCTGCATCCCGGCAAGGCCGATCAGGCCCGACACGACGAGCAGCACGGCCACCAGACCGAGCGTGGAAAAGATCCGCGTACGGATCGAAAAGCGGGAAAACAGGGCGTTCAGGTTCATCATGTCGGGAGTGAGCGATGAAAAATGCCGCGGCAATCGGACCGCGGCATTCTTTATTACGGTTTCCCTGCAAAAAACTTGAGTGCGAAGTGTGCTTGCACACTGATCTCGGTCAATTCATCTGACCTGAAATCTCCCGTTACCGCTGCAACAATTCGAGCCACGACGATCATTGATCGGACAACGGAATACGCCTATATTTCGACCGATTCACTGCCAAGGCAGATATTTCAATGGAAACCAATACTCTCGTTGCTGTCCCGCCCACCGCCGCGGCCGGCCGCGACGCGCCGAGCGGGCCGATCGTCGCCGCGCTGCTGCTCGTCATGCTGCTGTCCGCGCTCGACCAGACGATCGTGTCGACCGCACTGCCCACCATCGTCGGCGAGCTCGGCGGCCTCGACCGGCTGTCGTGGGTCGTCACCGCGTACCTGCTGTCGTCGACGGTCGTGCTGCCGCTGTACGGCAAGCTCGGCGACCTCTACGGCCGCAAAGTCGTGCTGCAGGCCGCGATCGCGCTGTTCCTCGCCGGCTCCGCGCTGTGCGGCATCGCGCAGGACATGCCGCAGCTGATCGTGCTGCGCGCGCTGCAAGGGCTCGGCGGCGGCGGACTGATGGTCGTCACGATGGCAGCGATCGGCGACCTGGTGCCGCCCGATCGCCGTGCGCGCTACCAGGGGATGTTCGGCGGCGTCTACGGCCTCGCCACCATCGTCGGGCCGCTGCTCGGCGGCTTCCTCGTCGAGCACCTGTCGTGGCGCTGGATCTTCACGATCAACCTGCCGCTCGGCGCGCTCGCGCTCGCGGTGATCGGCGTCGCGTTCCGCCCGCAGGCGGCGCCCGTCAAGCACCGGATCGACTACATGGGCGCCGCGTTCCTCGCGACGGCGCTCACCTGCGTGATCCTGTTCACCAGCGAAGGCGGTTCGCTGCTGCCGTGGTCGTCGCCGCAACTGTGGCTGACGCTCGTGCTCGGCGCGGTCGCGATCGGCGGCTTCGTCTACGAGGAGCGGCTCGCGGCCGAGCCGATCATGCCGCTCGAGTTGTTCCGTCAGCGCACCTTCGTGCTGATGAGCCTGATCGGCTTCGTCGTCGGCATCGCGCTGTTCGGCTCCGTCACGTTCATTCCGCTCTATCTGCAAGTCGTCAAGGGCTCGACGCCGTCGCAGGCCGGCTTGCAACTGCTGCCGATGATGGGCGGGATGCTGACGATGTCGGTGGCGAGCGGCCGGCTGATCGCGCGGTTCGGCACCTATCGGCCGTTTCCGATCGCCGGAACGCTGCTCGGCGGTGTCGCGATGGCGCTGCTGTCGACGCTGTCGCTCGACACGTCGCTGCATACGATCTACGCGTACATGGCGCTGCTCGGCATCGGGCTCGGCATGGTGATGCCGGTGCTGACGCTCGCCGTGCAGAACGCCGTCGAATTCCAGCACATGGGCGTCGCGACCTCCGGTGCGACGCTGTTCCGCTCGATCGGCGGCTCGCTCGGCGTGGCCGCGTTCGGCGCGCTGTTCTCGCACGGGCTGCAGTCGCGGCTCGAGCAAGCGCTGCCGGCCGACGCGACGCTGCCGGCCGCGCTCGGGCCGACGGCCGTCCAGCAGTTGCCGGCCGCGGTGCGCGACGCGTACCTGCACGCGTTCGCCGGCTCGCTGCACGGTGTGTACCTCGCAGCGACGGGCGTGATCGCGATCGCATTCGTGCTCGCGTGGTTCGTCGAGCGCGCGCCGCTGCGGACGCGGCGTTGAATTGGCGGTGGCGGCGCGCAAGGCGGCAGCGCTGTCGGCCGGGCGTAGTCGCGCGAGGCGGAAAGTGCGCGAGGCGGCAGCACCACGCCGCTGGTCGTCTGCCTCGATTCGAGCAAGCAGTGCGCGGCGGCGGCTTGGTCGAGCGGTAACCGCGCCTGCCGCGCTCACGGCATCAGCGCCATGCCGCCGGTCGTCTGCTGCATTTCGAGCAAGCGGTGCGCGGCGGCGGCCTGGTCGAGCGGCAGTCGCGCCGCACGCGCTCACGGCAGCATCACTACGCCGTCGGTCGTCTGCTTCGATTCGAGCAAGCGATGCGCGGCGGCGGCCTGCTCGAGCGGCAGCCCTGCCCGCCCGCGCTCACGGCAGCAGCACCACGCCGCCGGTCGTCTGCCGCGTTTCGAGCAAGCGATGCGCGGCGGCGGCCTGCTCGAGCGGCAGCCCTGCCCGCCCGCGCTCACGGCAGCAGCACCACGCCGCCGGTCGTCTGCCTCGATTCAAGCAGGCGGTGCGCATCGGCAGCCTGTTCTAGCGGCAGCCGCGCGCCGACCTCCACGTGCATCCCGCGCGCGAACCACTCGAGCGTCGCGTGCGCCGCGTCCCGATAGCCGGCCACGTCGCGCGCGATGAAGCCCAGCACGCTCGGCCGCGCCAATGCGATCGAGCGCGCCGGGCCGAGCTCGTCGAGATCGATCGTCTGTCGCGCGCCGATCGCGGCCACCTGCCCGATGCTCGCCACCATCCCGAACGGGCGGATGGCGCCGAGCGTGCGGGTCAGCACGTCGCCGCCGATCCCGTCGATCGCGTAGTCGACGCCCGCGCCGCCGCCGAATGCGCGGGCGGCCGCGACGAAATCCTCGTCACGGTAATCGACCACCGCCTGCGCGCCATGCGCGCGCACCAGCGCGGCCTTGGCCGCCGAGCCGACCGTGCCGATCACGCGCGCGCCGAGCGCGTGCGCCCACTGCGTCGCCAGCAGGCCGACGCCGCCCGCTGCCGCGTGGACGAGCACGCTATCGCCGGCCGCCACCTGCCGCACGCGGTGCAACAGCATGTAGACGGTGATCCCCTTCAACAGGCCGCCGGCCACCGTTTCGTCGCTCACGCCGTCTGGCACCGGCACCACGCGCTCGGCGGGCAGCGTGCGCAGGCTCGCGTAGCTGCCGGTCGGCAACCCCGCATAGGCGACCCGCTGGCCGGCGACGACGGCGTCCACGCCCGGCCCGACCGCGTCCACCACGCCGACGGCCTCGACGCCCAGCGCAGCCGGCAGCGCCGGCAACGGATGCGCGCCCGTCCTGAAATAGATGTCGACGAAATTCACGCCGACGGCGGTCTGTCGAATCCGCACTTCGCCGGGGCCGGGCGGCGCGACGGGCGCATCGACGCGGCGCAGCGCACCGGCGTCGCCGTAGCGGTCGATTCCGATGCGGATCGCGGTTTCAGTTCGGGTCATGGCATTCCTCGCGTTCGTATGAAGTGACGCGATCATCCCATCGTGCATAATCGAGCGGAATTCCCATTTCCCGCCCACTTCCTGTGCAAAATTCGACCGATCCATCCAGCGGTTCCGCGCCGGCGATGAGCTGGGACGATCTGCGTTACTTCCTCGCGGTAATGCGCGGCGGTAGCTTGTCCGCCGCCGCACGCGCACTGCAGGTCCAGCATTCGACGGTCGCGCGGCGCATCGACGCGCTGGAGTCGGCGCTGGGCATCCGGCTGTTCGACCGGCTGCCGCGCGGCTGGCCGCCGACCGACGAAGGTCTGCATCTGGCCGAGCATGCGGCGCGCGTCGAGGCCGACGTGCATGCGTTCGCGCGCGCCGCGCAGGGCGCGGCGACGCTCGACGGCGTCGTGCGCGTGTCGGCGTCGCCGGTGTTCGCGAGTCATTTCCTCGCGCCGCGGCTCGCCCGCGCGCAGCGCGCGTGGCCGGCGCTACGGATCGACCTGATCGGCGACATGCATGCGGCCAACCTGTACGCGCGCGAAGCCGACCTCGCGGTGCGCCTGTCGCGGCCGAGCGAGCCGGGCCTGGCCGCCCGCCGGCTCGGCACGATGCGCTTCGCGCTGTGCGCGTCGCCGGACTGGGCCGCCGCGCCGCCCGATACGTGGGCGTTCGTCGGTTACGACGACGCGCTCGCGCAAATGCCGCAGCAGCAGTGGCTCGAGCGCTTCGCGGCCGGGCGCGGTTTCGCGTTCATCTCGAACGATCTCGCCGCGCTGCATCGCGCGTGTGTGGCGGGCGCTGGCATCGCGCTGCTGCCGCGGTTTCTCGTCGATTTGCCGGGGATGGAGGCGGGTTCGGTCGCTTCGGGCATTTCGGGTGCGCCTGGCACTTTGATCACTTCGACTGCGCCGCCCGCCTCGACCACTTCGAGCGCATCGAGCGCATCGAGCGCATCGGGTGCATCGGGTGCATCGGGTGCATCGGGTGCTTCGGGTGCTTCGGGTGCTTCGGGTGCTTCGGGTGCTTCGGCCGCGTCGAGCGCATCGAGCGCCTCGCCTACTTCGACCACTTCACCCCCTTCGATCTCGACAGACGCTTCGATCACCAAAACC
>NZ_PQMX01000046.1:0-49571 GCF_004368385.1 Burkholderia sp. B10
GCGAGGGGGCGGTGGGTCAGCGGGTCGACCACGTTGGCGGGTCAGCGAGTCATCGAGCTAGAGAATCAGCGAATCACCAGGCTAGCAGTTCGGCGCGCCTGCGAATCGACCAATCAACGAAATCAACGAGCCAGCGACCCACCGCGCCGCCGCCCACCGTCAACGCGACGGCTCCCGCTCGACGTCGGCCCAGCAGTTCGGCGTTTCGTACAGGCGCACGCGCTCGAGGCGCAGGTTCACGCCGTAGTGCGCGTCGTACACGTGCGCGAGGATGTCGAACGCGATCGCGGCAAGGTTCTCGACGGTCGGAATCCGGTCGAGCACGACGGTCTTGTGGTCGGCCATCTGCTCGAGGAACGAGCGCACGACCTCGTCGCGCGCGTAGACCAGGAACGCGTGATCCCACTTGTCGACGAGATGCTCGACCGCGAGCGCCTTCACGTCGGCGAAATCCATCACCATGCCGCGGTCGGGCGCGCCCTCGGTATCGACGAGATCGCCGCGCAGCGTGACTTCGAGCACGTAGCGATGACCGTGCAGGTTCCTGCACTGGCTGCGGTGATCGGGAATGCGGTGGCCCGCGTCGAATTCGAGTTTTCGGGTAATCAGCACGATGTCAAAAGCCGTCGCTCAGGGAATGTTCAGATATTTGTGGGTCTGCATCGACAGCCGCCACTGCGGATGCCGCTTGCACCAGTCGATCGCGAGCTTCGTGTTGATGTCGCGCGACGGACCGTCCATCGGCTGCACGAGAAAGTACTCGAAATCGAGCTTCGCGTAGTCGGCGAGCCGCTGGTTGTCCTGCGGAATCACGACCTTCAGCTCGTTGCCCTTCGTGACGACGAGCGGCGCGTCGGCCTTCGGGCTCACGCAGATCCAGTCGATCGTGTCGAGCACCGGCAGCGAGCCGTTGGTCTCGATCGCGATCTCGAAGCCGGCCGCGTGCAGCGCGTCGACGAGCGGCTGATCGATCTGCAGCATCGGCTCGCCGCCGGTGCAGACGACGAAGCGGTGCGCTTCGCCGTGCGGCCACAGGCCGGCGATCGTCGCGACGAGCGCGGCGGCGTCCTTGAACTTGCCGCCGTTCTCGCCGTCGGTGCCGACGAAATCCGTATCGCAGAAGCGGCACACGGCGTCCGCACGATCCTCTTCGCGGCCGGACCACAGATTGCAGCCGGCGAACCGGCAGAACACGGCCGGACGGCCCGCGTTCGCGCCCTCGCCCTGCAACGTGTAGAAAATTTCCTTGACCGCGTAAGTCATCGTGCTTCGTCCGGCTCGCGCCGCTCGTTGTCGATCAGAATCGGTTGTCCATCAAGCGCTGCCGGCGCTGCCGCCTCACAGCGGCGCTTCGGTCACCCGCTCGCCCTTCAGGTAGGCCTCGTAGCCGCGCTTGCGCAGCTTGCAGGCCGGGCATTCGCCGCAGCCGAAGCCCCAGTCGTGCAGTTCGGCGCGCTCGCCCACGTAGCACGTGTGCGTCTCGACGCGAATCAGCTCGACCAGCGCGGCGCCGCCGAGCTGTTCGGCGAGTTGCCACGTCTGCGCCTTGTCGAGCCACATCAGCGGCGTCTCCAGCACGACGCGCGTGTCCATGCCGAGGTTCAGCGCGACCTGCAGCGCCTTCATCGTGTCGTCGCGGCAGTCGGGGTAGCCCGAGAAATCGGTCTCACACATCCCGCCGACCAGCACGCGCAAGCCGCGGCGATACGCAATCGCGGCCGCGATCGTCATGAACAACAGGTTGCGGCCGGGCACGAACGTGTTCGGCAGGCCGTTCGCCGCGGTCTCGATCTCGATCGTGCGCGTCATCGCGGTGTCGCTGATCGCGCCGAGCACCGACAGGTCGATCATGTGATCGTCGCCGAGGCGGCCCGCCCACGCGGGGAAGCGGTGCTTCAGTGCGTCGCGCACGCCTTCCCGGCATTCGAGCTCGACGCGGTGGCGCTGGCCGTAATCGAAGCCGAGCGTCTCGACCGTCTGGTAGCGTTCGAGGGCCCAGGCCACGCACGTGGCCGAATCCTGGCCGCCGGAAAACAACACGAGCGCGCCGTCTTTAGCGTCTGTCCGAATCACCGTGATACTCCGTGAATGTGTAGGCTCGCGTCGCGCTGCGCCGCGGGGCCGGCTGCCGCCGGGCGGTCCGACGCGTGCCGGCCCTTGCCGGCTCGACCAGTATAGGCAGCGCGGTCGGCCGCAAACGCGGCCGTGCGCTTATACCGCCCATCGCGCGGCAGCGTTGCCGCGCGCCACGGCCGCACGTTGCGACAGCCCGGACGCGCATCGGTTAGCGATGCGCTAAGTCATTGAGCGGGCACGGATTTTATCACGTGCCGACGAATACTGCCGGGCCGGCCGCGGTGCCTGCGAAACCCCACCACAAACGAAAAACCCCAAGAATCTTCCGATTCTTGGGGTTGGAACTGCTGGTGGCCTGGGACGGAATCGAACCATCGACACGCGGATTTTCAATCCGCTGCTCTACCAACTGAGCTACCGGGCCAACGAAGAATGAAAGTATATCGAGCCCCCGATACTTGCACAAGGGTTTTCGTGAAATATTTTTATGCCGCGCCTTCCGACTGCTTCTTGCCGAGCTCGACGCCGAGCTGCTTGAGCTTGCGATACAGGTGCGTGCGCTCGAGGCCCGTCTTCTCGGCGACGCGCGTCATGCTGCCGTTCTCGCGCGCCAGATGATATTCGAAGTACGCGCGCTCGAACGCGTCGCGCGCTTCGCGCAACGGGATGTCGAACGGGATCGCGGCCATCTGGCCTGCGAGACCGAGCGCCGACGCCATGTCGTCCCCGAGCGTCGGCAGCGCGGCCGCCGACGCGATCGCCGCAGGGCCCGCGGCCTGGCCAGCGCCCGCCTTCACCGCCGCATTCACGGACACCGGCGCCGCGCCGCGCGCGAGCCCGTGCTCGACCGACTTCAGCAGCTTCTGCAACGCGATCGGCTTCTCGAGGAAATCGAGTGCGCCGATCTTCGTCGCCTCCACGGCGGTGTCGATCGTCGCGTGCCCGGACATCATGATCACCGGCATCGTCAACAGCCCTTGCGCCGCCCATTCCTTCAGCAGCGTGACGCCGTCGGTATCGGGCATCCAGATATCGAGCAGCACGAGATCGGGCGCCTGATTCAGCCGGTATTCCCGCGCAGCCTGCGCGTTCTCCGCCGCCTCGACGACATGTCCTTCGTCGCTGAGGATCTCCGAGAGCAATTCCCGGATGCCCATTTCATCATCTACCACCAGGATGGTTGCCATTTACGCTGCCTTTGTCTGCACACTTGCTTTTGTGTTGGCGGGTGCCGTCCCGCCCTGCGCGCCGGGTTCGGCGCCTGGCGCATCGCTCGCCATCTGCAGGAACAGGATCGACACCTGCGCACCCTCGACGATCTCGCCGTGCATGCGATTGCGCAGATCGATCCGTGCGCCGTGCTCGTCCACGATTTTCTTGACCATGGCCAGTCCGAGCCCCGTGCCCTTCGCCTTCGTCGTCACGTAAGGCTCGAACGCACGGGTCAGGATGCGTGCCGGAAAACCGGGCCCGTTGTCGGACACGGTCAGACGTACCGCGACGCGCGTTTTGCCCTCGGCGTCGGGATCGCCATATTCTACTGTCTTGGTTTCGATCAACACACGCGGATGCGCGACCTCCGCGACCGAATCCTGCGCGTTCTGCAGCAGGTTGTGAATCACCTGACGCAATTGCGTCGCGTCGCCGCGGATCACCGGCAGCGACGGCGCCAGCTCCGCGACGATCGCACTCTTGCCTTCGCCGACACCATACAGCCCGAGCACCTCGCTCGCCAGCTCGTTCAGCTGCAGGCTCGCGAGCACCGCGGGCGGCGTGCGCGCGTATTCGCGGAAGTCGTCGACCATCCGCTTCATCGCCGCCACCTGATTGACGATCATCGTCGCGCCACGCTTGAGCACGTCGGCATCGTGCGGCTCGAGCTTGTCGGACAGCTTCATCTGCAGCCGTTCGGCCGACAGCTGGATCGGCGTGAGCGGGTTCTTGATCTCGTGCGCGAGCCGTCGCGCGACTTCGCCCCATGCAACCGAGCGCTGCGCGGAAATCACGTCGGAGATGTCGTCGAACACGACCACGTAGCCGGAGGTCTGCGGATCGTCCGCCTCGCCCTCGACCGTCGAGACGAGGCGCGTGCCGCGCACGAGCAGCGTGAGCGGATCGGCTTCGCCCGGCACGACGACCGCGAACTGTTGCTGCCAATGGCCGCGATCGCCGCTCGCGCCGTCGGACGCCGCCTCGCGATCGGCGAACGCCTTGCGCACCATCGCGCCGAAATCCGCGACGACGCCGATCCGGTCGAGCGCGGTGCCGATCATCGAGCCGAACGGCTGCCGGAAGATCCGCTCCGCGCCGCGGTTCGCGGTCGTCAGCCGGAACTGGCGATCGAGCACGAACACGCCGGCCGTCAGGTTCGCGAGAATGCTTTCGAGATACGTCTTCGAATGCTCGAGCGCGATGCGGTTCTTCTCGACCGCCAGCCGCGCCTCGGACAGCTGGCGCGTCATCGCGTTGAACGACTGCGTGAGGAAGCCGAGCTCATCGCGCGACTTGATCTCGCGCTTCGGCGTGTAGTCGCCTTCCGTGATCTCCTTCGTGCCCTGCGCGAGCAGGAACAGCGGCCGCGCGAGCTGCTGGCCGAGCGCGAGCGCGAGCATCATCGCGATGAAGGTCGCGAGGAACAGCGCGAGCGTCAGCGTGCCGATGTACATCTTGCGCAGGCCGGTGCGGCCCAGCGACTTTTCCTGATATTCGCGATAGGCGCGCTGCACCGCGTCGGCGTTGTGCGCGAGCGTCGGCGGCACCGGCTGCGTCAGCTGCAGGAAGCGCTCCGCCGGTTGCAGCAGCGACGTCGACGCGTCGGGGATAGGCCGCACGACGCGCAGCCGCAGCGCGCCCTTCGCGCCGTGCGCGCGCGGGTCGCCGTCGACTTCCCCTTCGATCGCCGCGTACGCGCCGTGCTCGCGCGCCTGGCTCAGCATCAGCGGCGTCGGCAGGTCGTCGGGAATCAGCGCGGCGAAATTGCCCGACGCCTGCGCGACGATGTGCAGGTCGGGCGCCGCGCCCGAGCCGGCGCGGCTCGGCTCGACGATCGTCGCGTCCTGCACGCCGAACTGGTCGCGCAGGCGCAGCAGCGTGAGCGTCGTGCCGTTCGTGTTCGCATCGACGCTCGCGAGCTGATCGGACATCAGGCGCGCCTTCGTCTGCAGATCGGACAGCGACGCGTCGAGCATCCCGCGGCCGAGATTCAGGCCGGCGGTGAGCGCGGTTTCGACGTTCACGTCGAACCACGACTCGATGCTGCGCGACACGAACTGGTACGACACGATGTAGATGATGCCGCCCGGCACCACGCCGACGAGCGCGAAGAACACCGCGAGCTTCGCGAGCAGCCGCGTGCCGAACTTGCCCTTCCTCAGCCGCACGACGATCATCCCGATCAGCCCGAGCACGACCAGCAGGAACACGATCGCGACGATGATGTTCATCGCGTACAGCCACGAGTAGTAGCGGTCGAAGAACTCGGTGTTCGCGCTCGCCGCGGCGAGCAGCACGAGCAGCAGCAGCGCGGTGAGCGCGACGGTCGACACGATCACGCGAATGAGCAGGCTCTTCCCGCTGGCCGCGCGGCGCACTTTATTTAGCACGTTCGGTCACCGTGAAGTTGAAGCGCTTCCAGTCGGACACGAGCGTCCAGTCGCGGTTGTTCACCGCGTCGACCTGGAACGGCTTCGGCATCAGCGCCGTGTCGAGCTGCATGCGCACCGAGGCCGTGTAGGTTTCGCCGGCGCGCACCTGGTTGCGCTCGATCACGTGCCACGACGTGATGTGGCGCACGACCGCGAGCGCGTCCTTCAACGACGGGAAGCCGAGCTGCAGGCCGCCGGTCGACACGCGGTACTCGCGCGTGAGCGGCTGGAACGACAGGCGGATCGTCTGCGCCACCGACACCGGTTGCTCGTCGAACCAGTACCAGCGGGCGCGGCTCAGTTCGAAGTCGGTCGTGAAGTAAAGCGGGATGCCTTTGTTCACCGCATCCTCGAGGTTCGGATTCAGCTCGAAGTCGAAGCGGGCATCGAGGCTCCAGCCGCTTCCGTCAGCCTGCAGCGACGCACGCTGCACGGCGATCGACTCGGCGCGCGCCGGCCGCACGACGGTCAGGCACAGCGCCAGCGCCACCAACAGGACGGCCGCGAGCCGAAGTGGAAAAGGGTGTTTGATCGTCACCGTTTCTGAAACCGCGCGTAGAAGAATCCGTCGTGATCGGTGGTCGGGTCGAGTGCGCCGGCCGTCGCGCCGCGCACGCCGCCCGGCAGCAGTTGGCCGGGCGCGTCCAATCGTACCGCATCTTCACAGGCGGCTTCAAACCAGCGCGCCTGCAGCTCGCCTTCATCGGGGAAGATCGAGCAGGTTACGTAGAGCAGTTCGCCGCCCGGCTTCACGAGCGGCCACAACGCGCTCAGGATGCGGCGCTGCTCCGCGACGAGCGCGGCGATGTCGGCTTCGCGGCGCAGCCAGCGGATGTCGGGATGACGACGCACGATGCCCGACGCCGAGCACGGCACGTCGGCCAGAATGCGATCGAACGGGCGGCCGTCGTACCACGCTTGCGGCGCGCCCGCATCGCCGACGCGCACGTCCGCGGACAGCGACAGGCGCGCGAGATTCTCGCCGATGCGCTCGGCGCGGGCCGCATCGCTTTCGAGCGCGACGACGTCGACATCGGCCAGCTCGAGGATGTGCCCGGTCTTGCCGCCCGGCGCCGCGCAGGCGTCGAGCACGCGCATGCCGTCGCGCGCGCCGAGCCATTCGGCCGCGAGCTGCGCGCCGGCATCCTGCACCGACACGACGCCGTCGCCAAAGCCCGGAATGCGATCGACCGGCAGCGCGGACGCGAGCCGCACCGCATGACGGCCGATCGCAGTCGCGTCGATTCCGTTCGCGCGCAGCGTGTCGAGATACGCGTCGACGCTCGCGCGCCGCGCATTCACGCGCAGCGTGAGCGGCCCCTGCCGATCGCCGGCCGCGAGCACGGCCTGCCATGCATCCGGCCACGCGCGCTTCACCGCGTCGATCCACCACGGGCGGTAATTCCAGCGTGCGACCGGATCGTCCTGCAGCGCCGCGACGAGCGTATCGCGCTCGCGCTCGAAGCGCCGCAGCACCGCGTTGACCAGCCCTTTCGCGAACGCGTATTCGCGCCGTGCGCCGATCACCGTCACGGCCTGATCGACGACCGTGAAGGCCGGATACGCCGCCGCATCGGCGGGATCGAGCAGCAACGCGAGCGCGCCGGCCAGCACCGCGTGCACGTGCGCGGGCGGCGCCTTGCTGACGAGCCGGCCGATCAGCCAGTCGGCGCTGCCGAGGCGGCGCATCGTTCGATAGGCCACGTCCTGCGTCGCGCCGCGTGCGAACGCGCGGACATCGGCCGGCATCTGCGCGAACACCGTGGCGAGCGCCGCCGGCAACGCGGTGCCGCGCCGCACGGCATCGACGGCCTGCGCGGCCGCGTCGAGCGCAAAGCCCAGCGAATCGGGCGCGAGGCGCAGCGCGGACGGGCGCGCAGCGCGGCCGGAGGAAGACGGGGCGGAGGAACGGGTTCGTGTCATCGGAGCGAAATCGGCAAACGGGCGCCGCGAGCGGCGGGAACCGGGCCGCCGCGTGGGCATCGCGATTCCAAACCGCGCATTGTAGCGTGAGGCCATGCGGCCCCTTTGCGGGCGCGGCAAATGAAACACCCCGCAGCGCGAGGCATGCGGGGTGTGGGCGATGAATGAGGGGCGGCTTAGAGCCTGTTCACGCTGATAACGGGCTTGCGGGGGCCCTAATCGAAGCGGCCGGTACGCGCCATCTCCATCAAGCGCGCGATGCGCTCCTCGGTCGCCGGGTGCGTGGAAAACAGGTTCTGCAGGCCGCCGCCGTGCAGCGGATTCATGATCATCATCTGCGCGGTGGCCGGATGCGCTTCGGCCGCCTGGAACGGAATGCCCGCCGCATAGCGATGAATCTTGTCGAGCGCGGTGGCGAGCGCCTGCGGATCGCCGGAAATCTGCGCGCCGCCGCGATCGGCCTCGAACTCGCGCGCCCGTGAGATCGCCATCTGGATCAGCGCACCGGCGATCGGCGCGAGCAGCGCAACCGCAATCCCCGCGATCGGATTGGCCGGCCGGCCGTTTTCGTCACGGCCGCCGAAGAACATCGCGAAGTTGGCCAGCGCCGAGATCGCGCCGGCCATCGTCGCCGTGATCGTCGAGATCAGGATGTCGCGGTGCTTCACGTGCGCGAGCTCGTGCGCCATCACGCCGCGCATTTCGCGCTCGGACAGCACGCGCAGGATGCCCGTCGTCGCGGCGACCGCCGCGTGCTCGGGGTTGCGGCCCGTGGCGAACGCGTTCGGCGCATCCTCGTTGATCAGGTAGACGCGCGGCATCGGCAGGTTGGCGCGCGTGGCGAGCTCGCGGACCATCCGGTAGAACTGCGGCGCCGTGGCCTCGTCGACTTCCTGCGCGTTGTACATGCGCAGCACCATCTTGTCGGAGAACCAGTACGAGAAGAAATTCATGCCGAGCGCGAACAGCAGCGCGATCGTCATGCCACGCGAGCCGCCGATCATCCCGCCGATCACGATGAACAGGGCCGTGATCGCGGCCATCAGCATCGCCGTTTTGACCCAATTGAACATACCCACTCCTTATCCGTCAGGGGACCCGCCGCACCGTCACGGGCGGCGGAAAATTGTAAGCGATTTGTTAGATAAGGTCGCGCCGGAAAAATTCAATCTCAGCGTTGCGCGGCCGCGAGCCGCAGCCCGAGGCCGACGAACGCGCTGCCGACCGTGCGGTCGAGCCACTTCTTGACGCCCGGCTTGCCGGAAAAGCGTTGCGTGACACCGCCGGCGATCCACACGACGATGCACGACCAGACGGTGCTCATCACGACGAACACCGAGCCCAGCGCGAGGAACGCGAGCGCCTTGTGCGGGCTGCCCGCCGACACGAACTGCGGGAAGAACGACACGAAGAACAGCACGACCTTCGGGTTCAGCACGTTGGTCCAGAAACCCTGCATGAACAGCTGACGCAGCGGCTTCGCGGCGATGGGCTGCGCGGCGGCGGCAGGAGCCGGCGCACCGTCCTGCTTCGCGATGATCATGCGCACGCCGAGGTAGATCAGGTACGCGGCGCCGGCGAGCTTGATCGCCGTGAACGCGGCGGCCGACGCGGCGAGCAGCGCGGTCAGCCCGAATGCGCATGCGAGCGTGTGCACACAGGCGCCGGCCGAGATGCCGAGCGCCGACATCAGCCCCGCGCCGCGGCCCTGCGCGATGCTGCGGCCGACGATGTACGCGGTGTCGGGGCCAGGCGTGATGTTGAGCAGGAAAACCGCGAGTACGAAAAAGCCGAAGTGGGTGATGCCGAACATGGGAGCCTCGTAACCGGGAAACGCACGGGAATTCTACGCGCGCCCGCCGTGCGGCGCGACTCGGCCATCCGGCCGATTGCGCCCGGCCGGCATCCCGTGTCGAATGATGCTCAGGCGGCGTCGGGCAATGCGAAACGCTGGCCCGCGGCGAGCGGCGAGCCGGCCAGGAATTCGCGCGCCGGCAAGCGCTTGCCGCCCGGCTTCTGCAGTTGCGTCACGCGCAGCGCGCCCGCGCCGCAGGCGACGATCACCCCTTCCGGGGCGGCTTCGACGATCGTGCCGGGCGCCGCATCGCCACGCGCGGCCACGGGCTCGGCGGCCCACAGCTTGATCGCGGCGCCGTCGAGCGTCGCGACGCCGCCCGGGAACGGGTCGAACGCACGCACCTGGCGCGCGAGCACGTCGGCCGGCTTGCGCCAGTCGAGCGCCGCTTCGTGCTTGCCGATTTTTTCCGCGTACGTCACGCCGTCGGTCGGCTGCGGCGTCGCGGGCAGCGCGCCGTCGCGCTCGAGCCGCTCGAGTGCGGCGACGATCAGCCGTGCGCCGTCGGCGGCGAGCCGGTCGTGCAGCGTCGCGGTCGTGTCGTCGGGCGCGATCGCGATGCGCGCCTCGTCGATCATCGCACCGGTATCGAGGCCGACGTCCATCTGCATCAGCGTGACGCCCGTTTCGGCGTCCCCGGCTTCGATCGCGCGATGAATCGGCGCCGCGCCGCGCCAGCGCGGCAGCAGCGACGCGTGAATGTTGATGCAGCCGGCGCGCGGAATGTCGAGCACCTCCTGCGGCAGCAGCAGGCCGTAAGCGGCCACCACCATCACGTCGTGCGGCGTCGCGCGCAGCAGCTCGATCGCCTCGGCGGCCTCGGCGGGGAACTTGCCGGCGCGGCGCAGCGACGGCGGCTGCGCGACGGGCATGCCGTGCTCGACGGCGTAGCGCTTCACCGCGCTCGCCTGCAGTTTCATTCCGCGCCCGGCAGGACGATCGGGCTGGGTGAGCACGAGCGGCACCGGAAAACCGGCCTCGTGGATCGCGGCGAGTGCGGCCGCGGCGAATTCCGGCGTGCCGGCAAAAATCACGCGCAACGTATGGGTCATGACAGCGTTCGAGAGGGCTTGGCGCGCACGCGTTACATCGCGCGTTCGAGTTTCTTCATCTTCGTCTTGATACGGGTCTGCTTCAGCGGCGACAGGTATTCGACGAACACGCGGCCCATCAGATGGTCCATCTCGTGCTGCACGCACACCGCCAGCAGGCCTTCGCAGTCGAGCTCGAACGGCTCGCCGCGCTCGTTGAGTGCGCGCACGCGCACATGGTCCGGGCGCTCGACTTCGTCGTAGATGCCGGGCACCGACAGGCAGCCTTCCTCGTACACCTGCTTCGCGTCGCTCGACCAGACGATCTCCGGATTGATGAACGCGCGCAGCTCGTTCTTTTCTTCGGAGACGTCGATCACGATCACGCGCTCGTGCACGTCGACCTGCGTCGCCGCGAGGCCGATGCCGGGCGCCGCGTACATGGTTTCGGCCATGTCGGCGACGAGCTTGCGGATGCGGTCGTCGACCTTGTCGACGGGCTTGGCGACCTTGTGCAGTCGCTTGTCGGGGTAATGAAGAATGTTCAGCAAAGCCATGGTGTTCGGTATTCGGGTGGGCGGCGTGCCCTATCGGCCATCCGGCCGAGTGGCGCCATTGCCGGGATGCAATGAAGATGAGGCGAACGCACGGCATATCAATGCCGCGCGTCATGCCTCCTGCAACTGGCCGGACGCCCGTGCGCGCGGCCCCGTCGAGTATTTCGGATGATGAAAATTTTATCATGGCGCCACGCGCCGCGCTGGCCGTCGCATTCGGGCGCAATCTCATGTCGCCGCAAGCGCTGACCGCGACCATGCTGCGCGCATGGCTGCAACTCGCGCATGCGCCCGGCATCGCGCCGGCGGTGCTGCGCGTGTTGCTCGACGCATTCGGCACGCCCGCGGCGCTGCTGCACGCGTCGGACGCGGCCATTGCCGAGCACACGAGCCCGGCCGCCGCGCGGGCCGTGCACGCGAGCGAGCGGGACGACCTCGACGCGCGCACCGACGCCGCGCTCGCGTGGCTCGACGCGCCGGGCAACGCGATCGTCACGCTCACCGATCCGGCCTACCCGCCGCGGCTGCGCGACCTGCACGATCCGCCGCCGCTGCTATATGTAAAGGGCCGGGTCGACCTGCTGCACGCGCGCAGCATCGCCGTGGTGGGCAGCCGCCACGCGACGCCGCAGGGCCTCGCCGATGCGACGCGTTTCGCGCAGGTGCTGTCCGACGCCGGCCTGGCGATCGCGTCGGGCCTCGCGCTCGGCATCGACGGCGCCGCGCATCGCGGCGGCCTCGACGGCCGCTCGGGCACGATCGCGGTCATCGCGACCGGCGCCGATCTCGTCTATCCGGCGCGTCACCGCATGCTCGCGCATGAGATCGCCGCGCACGGCGTGATCGTCTCGGAATGGCCGCTCGGCACGCCCGCGCGCGCGTCGCATTTCCCGCAGCGCAACCGGCTGATCGCCGCGCTCGCGGTCGGCACGCTGGTGGTCGAAGCCGCCCCGCGCTCGGGCTCGCTGATCACCGCAAGGCTCGCGAACGAACTCGGCCGCGACGTGTTCGCGATGCCCGGCTCGATTCACGCACCGCTCGCCCAGGGTTGCCACGCGCTGATCCGCGACGGTGCAAAGCTCACCGCCACACCGCTCGACGTGCTCGAGGAGTACGGGCTCGGGGAACCTGCGACGCAGGCCGGCGGCGCGGCGGCCGATGCGGGTTCCTGCTCCAACCGCCACGATGCATCTGCCGCCGCCGCGCCTCGCGCGGGCGAGCGCCGCACTGGAGCAGCGGCATCTTCCGGCACCGACACCGACACCGCAGCCGATGCCAGCTCCACGCCGCCACGAACCGCATGCGTGCCCGCGAACGATCCAGCCGAACGAGCCGTGCTCGCCGCATTGGGATACGGCCCCGTCACATACGAATGGCTCGCCGAGCACAGCGACCTGCCGGACGACGTGCTGCACCGCGCGCTGCTCGCGCTGGAGCTGGCCGGACGCGTCGCCAGCGTGGCCGGCGGACGCTTCGCGCGGCTTGATTTGGCGCCCACCCCACCGCCGTCCGGCGTGCTACAGTCCCCGGCATAGGGGCGGCCGCGCCGCCGACGATATCGAAGGAATTCCATGCCCGCGCTGAATCTCGACACCGATGCAGATCGGATCGCCGAGCGCCTCGCCGATCCCGACACGCTGCTGGTCGCCTGCCTGTGCGCCGAGTGGTGCGGCACCTGCCGCGACTACCGCACGGCCTTCGACCAGCTCGCCGACGCTCATCCGGACGCCTGCTTCGCGTGGATCGACATCGAAACCCATGCCGACCAGCTCGACGACCTCGACGTCGAAAACTTCCCGACGATCCTGATCGAGGATGCGCACACCGCGCGCTTCTTCGGCACGGTGCTGCCGCACGCGGCGATCGTCGAGCGGATGCTGTCCGACCTGAGCGCGGTGCCCGGCGCGCCGCACGCACCGAAATTGCGCAATATCCTGAACGTCGAGGCCTGAGCGGGCGTCCGTCCGGCCCCGCCGCACGCCGCGACGCGTGCTGCCGGGCCAGGCGCTTGCCGCCGCTGCAGCCCCCCTCTATGATGGGCCGCTTTTTTACACGCCAACCCGCCGTCGCTGCGGCGTGTGCTATAAAGCCGTCGTAAAAGGGTCCCCACACCGGCGAACCCGGTCTACCAACACACACCTGTCATGTCCAAAGCACTGATCATTGCGGAAAAGCCTTCTGTCGCGAACGACATCGCGCGCGCTTTGGGCGGCTTTACCAAGCATGACGAATACTACGAGAGCGACGAATTCGTGCTCTCGTCCGCAGTCGGCCATCTGCTGGAAATCGCCGCCCCGGAAGAGTACGAGGTCAAGCGCGGGAAATGGAGTTTCGCTCATCTCCCCGTCATCCCCCCGCATTTCGACCTGAACCCGATCGCAAAAAGCGAATCGCGACTGAAAGTCCTGACCAAGCTGATGAAGCGCAAGGACGTCGATCGCCTGATCAACGCATGCGACGCGGGGCGCGAGGGCGAGCTGATTTTCCGCCTGATCGTGCAGCACGCGAAGGCGAAGCAGCCGGTCCAGCGCCTGTGGCTCCAATCGATGACGCCGCAGGCGATCCGCGACGGTTTCGCGCACCTGCGCAGCGACAACGACATGCAGCCGCTCGCCGATGCCGCACGTTGCCGCTCGGAAGCCGACTGGCTCGTGGGCATCAACGGCACGCGCGCGATGACCGCGTTCAACAGCAAGGGCGGCGGCTTCTTCCTGACGACCGTCGGTCGCGTTCAGACGCCAACGCTGTCGATCGTCGTCGAACGTGAAGAGAAAATCCGCCGATTCGTCCCGCGCGATTATTGGGAAGTGCGCGCCGAATTCGCGTGCGCGGCCGGTTTCTACGAAGGCAAGTGGTTCGATCCGAAGTTCAAGCGCGACGAGTTCGATCCGGAAAAGCGCGACTCGCGCCTCTGGAGCCTGCCGGCCGCCGAAACGATCGTCGCCGCGTGTCGCGACCAGATCGGCACGGTCAGCGAGGAATCGAAGCCGTCGACGCAACTGTCGCCGCTGCTGTTCGACCTGACCAGCCTGCAGCGCGAGGCGAACGGCCGTTTCGGCTTTTCCGCGAAGAACACGCTGGGCCTCGCGCAGGCGCTGTATGAAAAGCACAAGGTGCTGACCTACCCGCGTACCGACGCGCGCGCGCTGCCGGAAGACTATCTGGCGACGGTGCAGTCCACGCTCGAGATGCTCAAGGAGAGCCACAACTACCTGCCGCACGCGAAGCAGGTGCTCGACAAGGGCTGGGTGAAGCCGAACAAGCGGATCTTCGACAACTCGAAGATCAGCGATCACTTCGCAATCATCCCGACGCTGCAGGCGCCGAAGTCGCTGTCCGAGCCGGAACAGAAGCTGTACGACCTCGTCGTGAAGCGCTTCCTCGCGGTGTTCTTCCCCGCGGCCGAGTTCCGCGTCACGACGCGGATCACCGAAGTTGCCGGCCATCACTTCAAGACCGAAGGCAAGGTGCTGGTCGAGCCGGGCTGGCTGCAGGTGTACGGTCGCGACGCCGAAGGCGCGGACGCGAACCTCGTGCAGGTGCAGAAGGACGAGAAGGTGAAGACCGACGAGATCGCGGCGGTCGCGCTCGTCACGAAGCCGCCCGCACGCTACTCGGAAGCGACGCTGCTGTCCGCGATGGAAGGCGCGGGCAAGCTCGTCGAGGACGACGAGCTGCGCGAGGCGATGGCCGCGAAGGGCCTCGGCACGCCGGCCACGCGCGCGGCGATCATCGAAGGCCTGCTCGGCGAGAAATACCTGGTGCGCGAAGGCCGCGAGCTGATCCCGACCGCGAAGGCATTCCAGCTGATGACGCTGCTGCGCGGGCTCGGCGTGAAAGAGCTGACCGCGCCCGAGCTCACCGGCGAATGGGAATACAAGCTGTCGCAGATGGAGCGCGGCAACCTCGGCCGCGACGCGTTCATGCAGGAAATCGCCCGCATGACGCAACAGATCGTCAAGCGCGCGAAGGAATACGACTCCGACACGATCCCGGGCGACTACGCGACGCTCGAGACGCCGTGCCCGAACTGCGGCGGTCAGGTGAAGGAGAACTACCGCCGCTTCGCCTGCACGAAGTGCGAGTTCTCGATCTCGAAGATTCCGGGCAGCCGGCAGTTCGAGATCGCGGAAGTCGAGGAGCTGCTGCGCGAGAAGACCATCGGGCCGCTGTCCGGTTTCCGCAGCAAGATGGGGCGGCCGTTCTCGGCGATCCTCAAGCTGTCGTTCGACGATGAAACGAAGAACTACAAGCTCGAGTTCGATTTCGGCCAGGACCAGGGCGGCGACGAGGGCGAAGCGCCCGACTTCTCCGCGCAGGAGCCGGTCGGCGCGTGCCCGAAGTGCAACGGCCGCGTGTTCGAGCACGGGATGAGCTATGTGTGCGAGCACTCGGTCGCGAACCCGAAGACCTGCGACTTCCGCTCGGGCAAGGTGATCCTCCAGCAGGAAATCACGCGCGAGCAGATGGCGAAGCTGCTGGCCGACGGCCGCACCGATCTGCTGCCGAACTTCAAGTCGTCGCGCACGGGCCGCAATTTCAAGGCATTCCTCGTGAAACAGCCGGACGGCAAGATCGGCTTCGAGTTCGAGAAGAAGGAGCCGAAGGCCGCCGCCGCGAAGAAGACGGCAAAATCGGCGACGAAGGATGCAGAAACCGTCACCGAAGGCGCCGACGAGAAACCGGCACCGGCTCGCAAGACCGCCGCCCGCAAGACGACGGCGCGCAAGACGGGCTCGTAACGGCGCGACCGCCGCAGCCGCCCGCTGCGGCACGCATCGACAAAAAAACGCGGATCGATTGCTCGATCCGCGTTTTTTATTTGCGTCGGCGCTGTGGGCCGCCGGCCGCGCCGCCGTTACAGCGGCGACGGCACCGCGGCTCGCCCGCGCGGCGCGCGCGCAAGCCGCGGCTGCAGGTTGGGGTCGGTCGACTCGGCCGGGTCGGCGCGCATTTCGACACCGATCGGCGCGGACGACGTACCTTGGGCCGCCCACTGCTCGCCGATCACCGCATCGGTGGCGCGGCTGAAATATTCGACGAGATGGTCGATGAACGTGCGCACCTTTGCCGGCAGATGGCGCCGGCTCGGGTACGCGATGTTGATCTCGACCTGCGGCAGCCGGAAATCCGGCAGCAGCCGCACCAGCGCGCCGCGCGCGATGTCGCTGCCGATCAGGTAGCTCGGCAGGATCGCAACGCCCATCCCGAGCAGCGCGAACTGGCGCAGCATCGCGGTGTTGTTCGCGACGATCACGTTGGTCGGGCGCACGCGCACTTCGCCGTCCGGGCCGGTGAACACGCGCTCGTCGCCCCAGTATTCGGTCGGCAGGCTCAGCGCCGGGTGCTCGGCGAGCTGTTCCGGGTGGGTCGGCACGCCGTGCTTCTCGAGGTAGCTCGGCGTCGCGCAGACGGTCATGCAGCCGGTGGTCAGCCGGCGCGTGACGATGCTCGCGCTGCGCATCTGCCGCGTGACGACGATGCCGACGTCGAACCCCTCCTCGACGAGATCGACCTGGCGGTCCACCAGCGTAAGGTCCGGCACGACTTTCGGAAAATTCTCGGTGTACGACTGCAGCACGGGCGCGAGGTTGTGCAGCCCGAACACGACGGGCGCGACGATCCGCAACGTGCCGACCGGCTCGTGATTGCGCGCGACCACCATCTGCTCGACATCTTCGAGCTCGTCGAGAATCTGTCGCGCGCGCTCGAGATAGACCTGCCCCGACTCCGTCAGCGAAAGGCTGCGTGTCGTACGGTTCAGCAGGCGCGTGCCGAGCCGGCCTTCCAGATCGGCGACATGACGCGTCGCGACCGCATTGGAGATGTCCATTGCGCTCGCCGCCCGGGCGAAACTGCCGAGATCCGCAACCTTGACGAACACGCGCATCGACTGCAAATGATCCATAACGACTCCTGCCGCTGTTACAACTTCAAAAAGTTGAAGCAAATGCGTAATTCTCCTACGACAGCGGAAATGATGCAGAGTTGCTCAACAACTGCCGCGTTGACGATAAAAATGGGCAAAAATCCTCACCGATTGCGAATGGATGATCCAATTATTCTGATCTCGACAACAATTAGGTGAACGTCGTCCGCGAAACGGGCCGAATCAGAAAGGACATGTCTGATGCGACACAGCAGCGCACCCTGCTGCGACCGACGCCGATTGCGGCGGAGCGTAACAACCTGTTAAAAAGACCCCATGCCGTGTGCCGGCGTAGCATCATGTCGGCCCCGGCCGGGCGGCACGGGCGCGCCCCGCGCGCCGCGGCCGCTGCTTTCAACGCGCGACTTCCCTGCTGAACATGAAAATTGCCATCCTCGACGACTACCAGGACGCCGTCCGCAAGCTGAATTGCTTCGAGATGCTCGCCGAGCACGACGTGAAGGTCTTCAACAATACGGTGCGCGGCCTGGGGCAACTCGCGAGCCGGCTGGCGGAAGTCGAGGCGCTCGTGCTGATTCGCGAACGCACGCCGATTTCGTCGCAACTGCTCGCAAAACTGCCGAATCTGCGGATGATCAGCCAGACCGGCCGCATCTCCAGCCACATCGACCTCGAAGCGTGTACCGATCGCGGCATCGCGGTGCTCGAAGGCACGGGCTCGCCGGTGGCGCCGGCCGAACTGACGTGGGCGCTCGTGATGGCCGCCCAGCGCCGCATTCCGCAATACGTCGCCAACCTCAAGCAAGGTGCGTGGCAGCAGTCGGGCCTGAAGACGTCGGCGCTGCCGCCGAACTTCGGGCTCGGCCAGGTGCTGCGCGGCCAGACGCTCGGCATCTGGGGCTACGGAAAGATCGGCCGGCTGGTCGCCGGCTACGGCAAGGCGTTCGGGATGAACGTGCTGATCTGGGGCCGCGAGCACTCGCTCGAGGCCGCGCGCGCCGACGGCTACACGGCCGCCGACAGCCGCGAGGCGCTGTTCGAGCAGAGCGACGTGCTGTCGCTGCACCTGCGGCTGCACGACGACACGCGCGGGATCGTCAAGCAGGAAGACCTGTTGCGGATGAAGCCGACGTCGCTGCTCGTCAACACGAGCCGCGCCGAGCTGCTCGAGGAAAATGCGCTCGTCAACGCGCTGTCGCACAACCGGCCGGGGATGGTCGCGATCGACGTGTTCGAGAGCGAGCCGATCCTGCAGGGCTACAGCCTGCTGCGGATGGAGAACGTGATCTGCACGCCGCACATCGGCTACGTCGAACGTGAGAGCTACGAGCTGTATTTCAGCGCGGCGTTCAGGAACATTCTCGCGTTCGACCAGGGCGACCTGTCGAGCGTCGTCAATCCGGAAGCGCTGACGCCGCGCCGCGCGCGCTGACCGGCACCGCCGCGCCCGCGGCGCGGCTTCTCTGTCCGATCATGGCTTCAGGCGGCCACGCGGCCGCCGGTCATCGCGCTGACGCGCGTGAGGAAATGCTCGCCGTCGCGGCGCCCGAGGTCGTACGCGTGCCGCATCTGCGACGGGCTCGTGTAATCCCAGCTCGAAATCGGCACCTTGCTCGACGGTTGTATATAGAGCCGCCGCTGGTCGCCGTGCGCGACCGTGAACATCTGCGGGCGCGGATACAGCCTCGTGACGAGCACCAGCACGTCGCCCGGCGACGTGTCGAGTGCGCCCACCGGCACGTTGTCGACCATCCCGCCGTCGAGCACCGGCCGGCCGTCGCGCCGCAGCACGGGCGTGAACGGCGGCGTGCACGACGACTGCAGGATCAGGTCAGCGAGATCGTCGACCGTCGCGCACGCCTGTGCGCGCACGAATTCGGGGCGAAAGCCGAGCGCGCGCCCGAGCGTCGGGTGCAGCGTCTTGCGCACGTATTTCTCGATGTTGTACGCGACGAGGCCCGCGGCCACCGCACTGCGCGCGCCGAGCCAGCGCGGCACGTGCGACACGCCGATACGGATCTCCGGGGCGTCCGCGAGCCGCGCGAACGGCTCGCCGTAGATGTCGAGCAGCGCCTGCCGATAGATCCGATAGTGCGGAAACACCGGCTCGCGGCGGAACAGGTTGCCCCAGTACGCGTTCTTGCGGTTGTGGCGCAGCGCTTGCTCGTAATAGCGCATCACCCACGCGGCGTCGCGTGTATACAGCATGCAGGCCGTGGCCGCACCGGCCGAGATGCCGGCGATCACGCGCGGGCGCAGCGCCAGCGCCGGCTGCGCGACGTCCCAGAAGCCGGCTTGCCACCAACAGCGGTTACCGCCGCCCGCGAACACGATCTGGTCGAACATCGCGCCGCTCAGCTGACCAGCGCGTAGGTCGACGTTGCGTGCACGGCCATCTTGCCGTCCTCGTCGAACAGCTCGACTTCGCCGAACACGAGGTTGCGGCCCATTCGCAGCACGCGCGCGGTGACCAGCACGTCGCCCTTGCGCACCGGACGCATGAAATTCGTGTTCAGCGAGACGGTGGTCATCGGCCGGAACTCGCCGAGCGCGGCCGAGATCGCGACCACCATCGCGGTGTCGGCGGCGGCGGTGAAGACCTGGCCGCAGATGATGCCGCCCGAATGGCGGAATTCGCCGGAAAACGGCAGACGCATCGTGACGCTGTCGTCGCCGATCGACACGGGAACCAGGCCGAGCGAGCGGACCCACGGGGCCAGCAGGCGGTCCAGCAATTCGCGGACTGCGTTTTCGTCCATCTTCGAATGTCCAGAGAATGTTGCGCGACCACCGCGCAACAGATGGACGTCATCATACCGGGAGCGGGCCAACTGCGATCACTTGGCAGCGCGCCGGCAGCCGCACGCACGGTGACGAAATATTTTGGGGAAATTTGCAGAAAGGGCTTGCCAAGGATGAAATACCCGTGCATAATCTTTCTTCTGTTGGGGGCGTTAGCTCAGTTGGTAGAGCAGCGGACTCTTAATCCGTAGGTCGAGTGTTCGAGTCACTCACGCCCCACCAGGAATTCAAAAGGCCGGTCAGCGCAAGCTGACCGGCCTTTTTCCATTCCGGCCGCCCATCGGCCTCTCCGCGCGCCCCGCCGCAGTACCTTTCCGTTAGAATCGTCCGACAAAAATCACATAACCGGCACGACGATCGCCGCATCGCGGCCGGCACTGAGAGAGCATGGGACGTCAGACATGGAAGCATGTGAACCAGACGCGACCATTGAGAGGGCATGGTCACGCACAAATCGGCGCGCGGGTCGAAGCGCGCTATCCACCCGATCGCATCCGCCCCCGTTACATGACGCACGTCGCGGATCCGGTCATGCTGCGTAAGGACGCGCTCGTTGCATTCGCGCTCGGAATCGCGCTGCTCGTGATCGCAGCGGCGCTCGCCGTTACCGCGAGCCGCGCGACCGGCGGGCTGCTCCGCGCATCGGGCACCATCGTGCGCATCGTGCAGGACAGCGACGCGATGCGCGCTTATCGCCCGATCGTCGCGTATCTCGCGAGCGACGGCCGCCGACGCGAAGTCGCCGGCGACACCGCGTCGGCCGTCCCGGCCTACGACATCGGCGAGAACGTCGACGTGCTGGTCGATCCCGCCCATCCGAACCGCCCCGCGCTGATCGACGATTTTGCGCAACGCTGGTCGCCGGTCGCGGTGCCGGCGCTGCTCGCGGTCGTGTCGCTCGCGATCGGCTGCGTGCTGTACGTGGACGAGCGCCGCAATCGCCGCCCCGGCGCCCCGTTCGCCGCATCGGCCCGGGACGCCGCGCGGCGGCGATGGAACATCGCGATCGTGCTGATTCCGCTCGCGCTCGGCACCGCGTTCATGGCCGGCGCCGGCGCTGCCGGCTTGCGCCAGTGGCAGGCCGCCCGCCATTACGCGCATTCGACCGGCCACGTCGTCGAGATCGCCGAACCCGCGGGCGCGTCCCGCAACCGCGCGTCGCTCGATTCCGTCAGCGTCGCGTTCACGACCGACAGCGGCCGCGCGGTGACCTTCGAGCAAAGCTCGGCCTCCCCGCATCCGCGGCTGTACGAAGGCGAACGCGTCAACGTGCTGTACGACCCCGTCGCGCCCGAACGCGCGATCATCGACCAGTTCTGGGACCGGTGGAGCGTGACCGCAATTCTGTTCGCGATCGGCGCACCGTTGTTCGTCGCCGGGCTGGTCGCGGCCAGCGCGCTGTGGCCCGAACCGCGACTGCACGAAATCGTCGAATGACGGATGGGGCGCGCCGCACGCTTCACCGCAGCCTGAATGCCTCCACCTTTGCGCGGTTGCCGCATGTGCGCATGTCGCATCAGCGGCGGCCGGCGCCGCGGCCGCGATCGATGAAGAACCACTCGCAGCGGGCGCATTGGCGCACGCGCCTGACCACATCACCGGCTCCCGCCTACAGCGGCAACGAATAAGTCCTCGGCTTCGTGAAGCTCTTCGTCGCCTCCTACGCGCCCTCCTTGTAGCCGAGCGGCCCGAACCCTCGTCGTCGCCGAAGTGCGTCAATTCGAGCCGGTAGCCCGGCACTTCGCGCACGTTCACGCTGCCGGCCTCCAGCTCCGTGATGAAGCCCGCGATGTGATGGAAATGATTCGTGCAGACCGACGACGGCAACGCATAGTCGCTACTGTTCGAAATCCCGATCGCGTTCATCGATATTGCGACAGCAAACGCCCGCCGCCATCCTCGCACTCGCCTGCGCCTTCCAAACGTCTGCTCACGCCAACGTCGCCCGCCTCCCTACTTCGGCAACGCCGGAATCATCCACGTCAGCACGTGCTGCTGCAGGAACACGAGCACGCCGAGCAGCAGCGTGAGGATCACGCTGTGCCAGAAGGTGCGCGCAAACACTACGCCCTCCTGCCCTTTCAGGTCGGTCGTCGACACGCCCGTCGCGATGTTCTGCGGCGAGATCATCTTCCCCATCACGCCGCCCGACGAGTTGGTCGCGGCCATCAGCACCGGATCGAGGCCGAGTTGCCGGGCCGCAACGACCTGCAGATTGCCGAACAGCGCGTTGCCGGACGTGTCGCTGCCCGACAGGAACACCGCGATCCAGCCGAGCGACGCCGACACGAGCGGAAACAGCGCGCCGGTCGACGCGACGCCGGTACCGAGCGTGTAGCTGATGCCCGAGTAGTTCAGCAGGTACGCGAGCCCGACGATCATCATCACGGTGACGATCGCGATCCACGTCTGTCGCCAGGTCTTGACCACGCATTCGAAGAACGCGCCGATGCCCGTGCGCGTGAGCAGTGCCGTGATGATCGCCGACACCAGGATCGCGGTGCCCGTACCGAGCGGCTGGAAGTCCCAGATCGCCGCATACGGCTTGTGGTACAGCGATACGAACACGGCGTTGTGCAACCCCGGCCACTTGATCTTGACGTCGCCGATCGCCGCGATGTTCGCGTGTACCCAGAAGATCACGACCACCGACACGACGAGCCACGGCAGCCAGCCGCCGAAGCCCGCGCGCGCGGCGCCGGCCGTGGCCGGCACGCTGCGCGCGAGCGCGTATTGCGGATCGGGCTGCGGCTTCCACAGCTGCAGGAAGCCGATCGTGACGATCAGCGACGTGAGCGACGACAGCACGTCGGTGAGCTGGTAGCCGAGGAAATTCGACGTGACGAACTGCGCGATCGCGAAGCTGCCGCCCGACACGAGCAGCGCCGGCCACAGCTTCGCGATCGAGCGCAGCCCACCGTATGCGCCGACCACGTAGAACGGCAGCAGCAGCGCGAAGAACGGCAGTTGCCGGCCGACCATCGCGCCGAGCGTCGCGGGCGGCAGCGACGTGACCGCGCCGAGCACGGTGATCGGCACGCCGAGCGCGCCGAACGCGACCGGCGCCGTGTTGAACACCAGCGTGTAGGTCAGCGCTTCGAGCGCGGGGAAGCCGAGCGCGATCAGCAGCGCGCTGGTGATCGCGACCGGCGTGCCGAACCCGGAAATCCCTTCGAGCAGACAGCCGAACGAGAACGCGACGACGAGCAGCACGAGGCGACGATCGTCGGGCAGGTTGTCGAGCATCCACTGCCGAAACTGGTCGAAACGGCCCGACTTCACCGCGATGTTGTACAGCAGCAAGGCATTGAACACGATCCACATCACCGGCACGACCGCGAGCGCCATGCCTGCGCCCACCGCGTTGAACGCAAGGCCGGCCGGCATGCCCCACGCGCCGATCGCGACGGCGAGGCCGGCGACGAGGCCGGCCAGCGACGCCTGCCACGCGGGCCGGCGCAGCACGCCGAGCGCGATCAGCGCGACGGCGATCGGGATCACCGCGACGACGAACGACAGGAGCAGCGAGTCGGCGACGGGCGTCAACGGCTGGACGAACAGGATGCCGGGCGGCAGGGCTGCGGTGGGATTCATCGTGTGTCGTGTCTCCGATCCAGTACCAGACGTACATTCGGCGGCCGCTACGCCCGGCCGACGCTTGCGCATGCAACCATGCGGCAAGGCCGACCGACCGGTCGCTCAAATGAGGTTAGGAGGCCGGTCGCGCTTGTACAAGGAGGGCAAGCCCGATGCGCGTCCGAATCGTTGCGCGGGCGTCGGCGAAGGGTCCGAGCAATGTTGCACAGCGGGAAAAGGTGCGTGACGGCGAGCGGGATGTTTCGTTTGGGCTCCGAAGCCTAGACTCGCTGCATCGATTCCGCCCGCGCCGGCGACGACGCGGCTCCGGAAACTTCACGGAGCAGACACGATGAAAAACCTGAAACTTGCGGCCTGCGCGTTGCTGCTGATCGGCCCGGCGCTCGCTGCCCACGCCGAGTCGACGCTGACGCGCGCCCAGGTACGCCAGGAACTCGCCGAGCTACAGGCGGCCGGCTACCGGCCGAGCCTCGTCAGCAGCCCTGACTTTCCGGAGAACATGCAGGCCGTCATGCAGCGCGCCGCCCAGGCCCGCGCCGACGCCGCCGGCCACGGCAACGACGGTCATGCGAGCGTCGAAGCGGGCAAGCCGGCTACGCCGGCCGTGGTCGATCGCAGCACGTACGCGCATCACTGAAGCAGGTGCCGCCGGCGCGTGAACCGCGACGGACGGCAGCTTCGGCTGCGGCCATCAAACGCTGAAGCGGTTCAGCGTATAAGCGCGATAGGCGGCGACGAACGCATCGAACGACCCGGCCTCCTTCGCTTCGAGTTCGGCCTGTTCGGCCAGCGACTTCGCCGCGAGCGCCTGCTCCGCGCGCATCGCCTCCGCCGAAGGCGGGTTCGCCCGGAAATGGGCCGCATGCGCTTCGCTTTGCGCGAGCGCGAACGCGAGGAACGATTGGCCGTTCTCGCGCATCGTGCGCAACACACGCGCCGACGGCGTGCGTTCCGGATCGGCCAGCTTCTCGCGCTGCGCGGCGATCGCGCGCGCATGCTCGTCGCCGCCGCGGATCTCGTCGAGACGGCGCCCGACGGTTTCGATATCGGCCATCAGGTCGTCGGCCCATGCCTGCAGCGTGACCGGCTGGCCGTCGCGCGTCAGCGTGAGCCCGGGCTTGCGCCCGTCCATCGTCACGCTGCCGAAGTTCGCGTTCGCTTCCTTGTACGCATCGCAGTCGAGCGCGGGGCTGTCGTCGAGGGCGCACGCCAGCAGGAATGCGTCGATGAAGCGCGCGGTGTCGAGCGCGATGCCGGTCGGCTCGAACGGGTCGATGTCGAGGCACCGCACTTCGATGTACTGCACGCCGCGCGACGCGAGCGCATGCAGCGGACGCTCGCCCGAATAGGTGATGCGCTTCGGCCGGATCGTCGAGTAGAACTCGTTCTCGATCTGCAGCACGTTCGTGTTGATCTGAATCCACTCGCCGTCGCGATGCGTGCCGATCGCCTCATACGCCGCATACGGCTCGCTGACCGCCTTCGACAGCGCGTCGAGATAGCCGGGCAGCGTGTTGTAGTCGACGTGCAGCGCGGCCTGCGCGGTCGTGTTCGAGTAGCCGAGATCGCTCATCCGCAGGCTGGTCGCATACGGCCGGTACAGCGTGTCGGCATCGAACGTGTCGAGCCGGTGCGGTTTGCCGCGCAGGAAGCGCGTGTCGAGCACCGGCGACGCGCCGAACAGGTACATCAGCAGCCAGCTGCGGCGGCGGAAATTGCGGATCAGCGCGAGATAGCGCTCGGACTGATAGTCGACCAGCGTGGCCGTCGAGCCTTCTTCGGCATGCAGGCGCCGCCACACTTCCTCGTGCAGCGAGTAGTTGTAGTGAATGCCGGCGATGCACTGCATCGTGCGGCCGTAGCGATAGGCGAGGCCGCGGCGGTACACCGTCTTCAGGCGGCCGATGTTGGACGTGCCGTAGTCGGCGATCGGGATTTCGTCGTCGGCCGGCAGCAGCCCCGGCATCGACTCGTTCCACAGCATCTCGTCGTCGAGCGACGCATACACGTAGCGATGCAGATCGTCGAGGCGCGCGAGCGTCAGCGACGCGTCGCTTTCGGCCGGCGTGATCAGCTCGATCAGCGCTTCCGAGTAATCGGTGGTCAACGACGGGTGCGTGAGTGCCGAACCGAGCGCGCGCGGATGCGGCGTGAACGCGATCATCCCGTCGCGCGTCACGCGCAGGCTTTCCTTTTCGATGCCGCGCAGGCCGTCGGGCAGATGCTGCCGCGTCGGGCCCGAGCTCAGCGCGTCGAGACGATTCAGCAGCAGTTCGGACTGGCGGTGAGTCATGGTGTTCGGCATGGAGACGCAAGTGCGTGACGGCCGCGCGCAGAGTGCCGCGCGGGCCGGCTGGATTATGGGTCGCTTCATTGGTAGCGGGCACTTTAACATCTCGCCGACACACGCGCTTGAGGTGGCTCACGGCCGGCCCGGCCGCCTGCAGCGGGCCGCCGCGCGGGCGATCGCGGCGATTGCCGCTGGCGCGGACGAGCATCCGCTATAACGCCGGGCGCGGCCCTCGCGCGGCTTTCGTCGGGAGGATTGCGCGGTGCAGGATGCGGCGCGAAGAGGTGGAACCGGTGCCTTGGTGCCGTCGCTGCTGGCGCTGCCCCGCCCACCTCGCTGCTGGCGCACCTCGACCATGATCACGCCCGCGATGCAGACGGTTACTGCGGTGGGCTGGGGCTGCTATGTGTTGGTGCAGATGCCACCGCACGGCACCTACTCGCCGCCCGCATCTTACCCACGTCGTTAGAGCCTCGGCACGCCGCCCCCACGCGCACCCCGAAGCGAATCACACCGCGCCGATACCGACTGCGCGACGTCGCTCGCCGGTCGCATCCGCCCACCAACCGCCGCGAGCGTCATCCCCCGCGCGCGCCTCCCGCCCGGTCAGCCACGTCGTTCCACAGATGAAGCGCCGCATACGCGCGCCACGGCCGCCACGCTTCGGTTCGGCGTTTCTGGCTCGCGAGCCGGTCGAGCGACGGATCGCGGGCGGCGATCGACTGCATCAGCACGAGATCGGACGCCGGCCATGCATCCGGATCGCGCCACGCGCGCATCGCGATGTACTCGACGGTCCACGGCCCGATGCCGGGCAGCTCGAGCCATGCGCGCCGCAACGTCGCGAGGTCCGCATGCGCCGGGTCGAGCGGCACGTGTCCGTCCGCCACTGCGCGCGCCATGCCCGTCAGCGCGGCCGCTCGTTTGCCGGGCATCCCGATCTTCACGAGATCGCACGCGGCAAGCGCGTCGGGCGTCGGAAAACGCCATGCCGGCGCGCCGTCGTCGTCAGGTGTCCCGTCGTCCCGCACGACACGCTCGCCGGCGCGCTGGACGAGCCGCCCGACGATCGTCGTCGCGGCCTTCACGCTCACCTGCTGGCCGACGATCGCACGCACCGCCAGCTCGAATCCCGACCATGCGCCCGGCACGCGCAGCCCCGGCGCGGCGTCGACGAGCGGCGCGAACCACGGATCGCGCGCGAGCCCGCTGCCGATCGCGGCCGGATCGGCAGCGAGGTCGAACATCGATGCGACACGGCGCGCGAACGCGCCATCGACATGGCGCGCAGCCGCGCCGTCGACCGTCGCAATCAGGCAATGCCGGCGCGGATGCTTAGACACGGTGAGCCGGCCCGCGTCGCCGTTCAGGTCGACGACGCGACGATAAACGCCGTCGGCGACCTGCTCGACGCCCGGAATCGCGCGGCCGCTGAAGAACCGCAGCACGCGCGCCCAGTCGTACGGCGCGTTGAAGCGCAGCTCCAGCCGCGCGGGCGACGGCACCGCGCCGCCGCGGTCGCCGCTATCACCGCTATCGCACTCGCTCGCCGCGAGCGTGGTCTGTTCGATGCTCAAACTGCGTTGCCCTCCTCGATGACCTCGGTTTCATCGGCACCCGCATGGCGCGCCTCGGCCGCCAGCAGCGTCGCCTTGCGACGCACGCCCCACCGATATCCGGCGAGCGCGCCGCCCTTCTGCACGACACGATGACATGGAATCGCGAGCGCGACCGGGTTCGACGCGCAGGCCGCCGCCACGGCGCGTACCGCGCGCGGCGCGCCGAGCGCTTCGGCGATGTCCGAATAGCTGCGCGTTTCGCCGTACGGGATATGCGTGAGCGCCTCCCACACGCGCTGCTGGAACGCGGTCGGCGCGATGTCGAGCGGCAGGTCGAACGTGTGGCGCGTGCCGTCGAGGTACGCGCGGATCTGCGCAACGAACGGTGCGACGCGCGACGGTGCTTCGACCAGCTCGGCGCGCGCGAACGCGAGCTTCAGCTCGGCGACGAGCGGCGCCGCCTCGTCGCCGAACGCGATGCGGCAAATGCCCTGTGCGGTTGCGGCGACGAGCACCATGCCGAGCGGCGTGGCCGCGCTCGCATAGTCGATGCGCAGGCCGGCGCCCTGGCGACGAAACGCGGACGGCGCCATCCCCAGCTCGCGCGGCACCGACGCATAGAGCCGCGACGGCGAATTGAAGCCCGCGTCGACGGCCGCCTGCGTGACCGGCTGCCCGCTTTGCAGCGCGTCGCGCAACGCCGCGCCGCGCTGCGCGGCCTGGTACTGCCGCGGCGACACGCCGACCACCCGCTTGAACAGCCGCTGCAGATGAAACGGACTCAGGTGGACGGCGTCGCTCAACTGCTGCAGCGTGAGCCGCTCCGGATGCGCGTCGAGCACCGCGCACGCGCGGTCGACGATTTCGAGCTCGCGCGGCAAGCCCTCCGGCCGGCAGCGCTTGCACGGGCGGAAGCCCGCCGCGCGCGCGGCGGCCGGATCGGCGAAAAAGGAAACGTGCTCGCGCCGCGGCAGCCGCGACGCACAGCTCGGGCGGCAGAACACGCCGGTCGTGCGCACTGCATAGAAGAACGTGCCGTCCGCATGCGCGTCGCGCGTGGTGACGGCGGCCCAGCGGGAATCGTCGGTCGAATAGGGGGTATTCATCTGAACCTCGCACCTTCCAGTGTAGACGGTGCCTACTCTAGACATCGGCGCCGGCCGTCGCGCCCCGGATCTTGCTCTGTGATTCGCGCCGAAAATCGGGGCGCATCGCCGACGATCAGTGCGACGAAAAAATCGGGCAGGCGCTTCTATGGCAGCACTTTAGTCATCACCGCGTCACCGTTTTGTTGCAATGCGGCTGCGACAAATCGCCGTCCTGACGGCTTTTTTGCACTCAGAATATTGCAACGCACCATGACCGTGTGTATAGTTGGAACTGTCTCCTCCATGTCTCCTCCTGATATGGATTAAGCCCGCTCCGCATTGCGTGAGCGGGCTTTTTTTCGTCCGGCGATCGGGCCGCGCGCCGGCAGCCGTCGTGGGCGCGGTCTACACTCGGTGCACGCCATTCGCGAAGGAGTGCCCGCTCATGAAACCGACCATCCGCGCGATCGATCACGTCGTGCTGCGCGTGGCCGACATGGCCGCCATGACGCGCTTTTACTGCGACGCCCTCGGCTGCCACGTGGAGAAGGAACAACCCGATCTCGGCCTCGTGCAGCTACGCGCCGGCGATGCCTTGATCGACCTGCTGTCGGTCGGCGGCCCGATCGACCGGCCCGACAGCGGCCCGCCCAGCACCGGCCGCAATCTCGACCATCTGTGCCTGCGCGTCGAGCCGTTCGACCCCGACGCGCTGATCGAGCATTTCGCCGCGCATGGCGCGCGCCCCGGCACGCCGGCCGAACGCTACGGCGCCGGCGGCTACGGGCCGTCGATCTATCTGTTCGATCCCGAAGGCAACATGCTCGAGTTCAAGGGGCCGCCTCCCGCCCACGGCTAGGCGTCGGCCGTCACGCGTCGCCGCGCGCCTTCAGCACCGTCCATTCGACTGCGATGGGATCGTGGTCGGCGCTCGAGATCCAGGCGGCGCCGTCCTGCACCGTGCACTGCAGGCGCATCGTGCGCTCCGCGAGGCGCCCGAGCGCTGCCGCGACACCGTCGTCGAGCGACAGCACCTGCACGTTGCGCAGCCGTTCGACCTTGCTGCGCACGCCTTGCCACCAGATGTCCGAGGTCTTGCCGCCGTACGCGATCACCGTGACCTGGCCGGCGCGGCCGGCCGCCTTCGCGATGCGCCGCTCGTCCGGCTGGCCGGCCTCGATCCATACGTCGATCGCGCCCGTGAGGTCCTTCTGCCACAGGTCCGGTTCGTCGACGTCCGACAGCCCCTTGCAGAATTCGAGGCGCTCGTGCGCGAACAGCGCGAACGCGACGATGCGCACCATCATCCGCTCGTCGGTTTCCGACGGGTGACGGGCCACCGTCAACGCGTGATCGGCGTAGTAATGCCGATCCATGTCGGCGATTTGCAGTTCGGCTTTGTAGATCGTGGATTTCAGCGCCATGCGGATGCGGCCCGGGCGGGCATTCGGTTCGGTCGGGTCGTGATGATACCGAATGCGCGGCGTGCGTCGCCGGGCGGCAGCGTCACAGCACGACGGCCCGGCGGGAACCGGGCCGTGGTCGAGCCGCGCCGCCGACGCTGCGGCGCCGGCGTGCGGGTGCGAGAGGAACGCGTGCGGTTACTGCTTGACGAAGCGCGAGTCGGTCCAGAGGCCTTGCTGATCGCTGTTCTCGGCGCTGACGAACTGCACGTCGCCCTGGTCGACCGACACCACGCGGAAACGCTGGCCTTCGGGCACCGACAGGCAACGGTAGTCGTCGAAGTACTGCTGCTTCGCCTGCGACTGGCCGTCACGCTCGTGGCTCAGTACGGAGTCCAGATTGTCCTTCGACAGGCAACCCCACGCATTCTTCGTCAGCTGGATTTCCTGCGTCGGCTTGACGGCCGAATCGCCGCCGGCCTGAGCCACCGACACCGCGCAAAATGCGCCGACGACCGCAAAAAGAATACCGGTTCGCTTCATCATGTTCTGTCTCCATGCTTGCGGGCGCCAGCCTGGTTTAGCTATGTGTTTAAAGGTGATCGCGCACCCGCGTTTTTCACTTTAGAAGACCGGCAAGCGATAGCAAGCACATTTGTTGTGCGATCGCAATAGCGGCGTATTGTCGCACCCGCCGCGCACCCGATTTTTGGCGGTTCGCGGCCGGGTGCCGGATTTTCCGGCACGGAGCGCGACGCCGCGGCGCCCCGCCTGCCGCGTTATCCAGCAACCCTTTCAGCCGAATTACGCCGCGCCGCCTGAACGGTTTGGATAATTCATTTCAGTCGCCCGACCTGATTGGTGCAACGCACATAAAGTCGCGGGCAACGATATGAATTTATCGCGCTGCCGCAGCACAAAATCCGGTAACAAGAAAAATGCCAGCTATAAGCGCGCGCGTATTTATCCGTATTTTCCCGCATGCGCAGGCGGTCCATCCGCCGCCGCCCATTTTCCGCTTTTACCGACGCTTATTCAGTCGGCCGGCTGCCGTTCGAAATAGTCCCGCTGGAAGATGCACATCCGAAACGCGTTGTGATAAGACCCGTTTCCGAAAAATTCTTCCCTCAATTCCGCTTCGTGCTGGAATCCGCATTTCTCGTACACGTGAATCGCCGCCGCATTCGACGTATCGACGATCAGGTACAGCTTGCGCAGGTTCAGCACCTTGAATGCATATTCGATCGCAAGCCACGTGGCCTGCCCCGCGTACCCGCGGCCCTGGCATTGCGGTGCGATGATGATCTGGAATTCGCCGCGGCGGTGGATGTAGTCGAGCTCGATCAGCTCGACGAGGCCGACCAGGTCGTCCCGTGCATCGACCGCGACGAAACGCCGTTCGCGCTGATCGTGCACGTGGCGATCGTACAGCTGCGACAGTTCGGAGAAGGTTTCGTACGGTTCCTCGAACCAGTAGCGCATGATCTTCGCGTCGTTGTTCAATTCGTGTACGAAGCGCAGATCCTGGCGCTCGAGCGGCCGTAGCGCGAGCGTGTGCTTGTCGTTCTGGAGTTGCATGTTGGTTTCCTTTTCGATGCCCGCGTACGCGCGAAACGCCGCTGAGACGCGACGTTCTAACGCCGCGTTCCGCACTGTAAGAAGTTGACCGCGGGTGAAGCTCAGAGCCTAGAATGGATAGGACGGTTCCTGCCACTGCACGGAGGCTATCGTGATCGAGCAAGTCATACTCGGCATCTTCCTCGTACTGCCACTCGTGATCGTGGCCGCGCTGTTCTCCGATGAACTGTGGCAGGAACACCGGCGCCAGCATCCGCGCGACGAGAACGCGCCGCACATCGACTGGAAACATCCGTGGCGTCGCGTACGGCGCGGCCATTGAATCGCTCGCCGTGCGGTTTGCGTCCGGCTGCCGGTCGGCCGCAGCGATGCGGGCGCCGTTGCCGTGCCCTCATGACCACCCATTGCCGCTCAACCCACGAGACTCCGCTGTGAACGACAAACCTGTTCTGCCTTCCCACGATATCCCCGCCGAAGCGATCGACCTGCAGATCGCCGACGTGCTCGCGACCGTTCGCTACCCGGCGAACAAGGATGCGCTCGTCGACGCCGCGCGCGACGCCGGCGCGAGCAACGAAGTGCTGTCGATGCTGGATGGCCTCCCGGAACAGGACTACGCGAGCGTCGACGAAGTCACCCGTCTGGTCGCCGGCAACTACGGGCCGGGCCTGGGCGTTTGAGCGCGCACCAATAACGCGATAGGATCGGGGCCGCACCCGTCGCACCGCGGCCGGATGCATGGCCGCGCCCGGCATCGAGCCGGGCGTTCCGGCACGAGAGCGCAGGGGGCGCGATGGATGGCATCCTGATCCAGCATACGACGGGCCGTCAGCTGTGGTTCGGCGCACTGACGGCGCTCGTCATCGTGCTCGCGCTCGCGATCGCCGTGCCGCAGGCGAACGTCGCGCTGCCGGCCGTCGAGCCGTTCATGCCGATGTGCGCGCTCACCGTGTTCACCACCGCGAGCATCGCGGCGTTCTTCCTCGGCGCCCAATTCACCGTCACGCGCCAGCCCGTGCTCGGTGCGCTCGGCGGCGCTTACGCGTTCACCGCATTGGCCGTCGCGCTGCAGCTGCTCACCTTCCCCGGCGTGTTCGCGCCGCATGGCCTGCTCGGCGCGCGCCCGCAAAGCGCCGCGTGGATGTGGGTCTTCTGGCACACCGGCTTCCCGTGCTTCGTGATGGCCGCGCTGGTCGCGCGCGAGCGGTTCACGCGCGTGCCCGTCGGCGCGGCGCAGACGCGCCTGTGGGCGCTCGTCCTGGTCGGCGGACCGGCCGTCGCGGCGGCGCTGCTCGGTGTGCTCGCGCTGAACGTGGCGTTGCCGCCCGCGCTGCAACCGCCGGACGCCGCCGCATTGCTGCCCGTGAACGGCATCGGGCTCGCGGTGTGGATCGCCAATGCGCTCGCGCTGGTGACGGTGCTGGCGGCCGGCCGGTTGCGCACCACGCTCGACCTGTGGCTCGCGATCGCCATGCTCGCCTGCGTCACCGACACGACGCTGAATCTGCTGACGACTCATCGCTTCACGGTCGGCTGGTATCTCGCGCGCGTGTTCAGCATGTTCACGCCCGGCGTGCTGGTCTGCGTGCTCGCCTGGGAAGTGACGAAGCTGTATCAGCAGCTGTTCGAGGCCCACACGACGCTCGTGCGCTCATCGGCACGCGACGGGCTGACGGGCGCGTTCAACCGCAGTCACTTCAACGATCATTTTCATACGCTGTTTCTGCAGGCGCGGCGGCAGAGCGAGCCGTTGTCGCTGCTGATGGTCGACGTCGATCACTTCAAGGCATACAACGACGCGTTCGGTCACGTGAAGGGCGATGCGTGCCTGATCGCGGTCGCGCAGGCGCTGGCGGGCGCGGTGCGGCGGCCGGCCGACATCGTCGCGCGCTACGGCGGCGAAGAGTTCGCGATCGTGCTGCCGAACACCGGCGCGCGCGGGGCGCGCATCGTGGCCGACGAAGCACGCGAAGCCGTGCTGCGGCTCGACCTGCCGATGCCCTCGTCGCCGACGGGGCGCGTGAGCGTCAGCATCGGCTGCGCGACCGTGTCGGCCGATGAACTGTCGACGCCCGATGCGCTGATCGAAGCCGCCGACGGCGCGCTGTACCGCGCGAAGGATGCGGGGCGCAACTGCGTGGTGATGGGGTGAAAACGTCGGAGGAATCGCAGTTGTTACGGTCAATGTGACCGGAATAATCCGCCGTTACCGATTGCGGTTCGGCGAAACGATCGCTTACAGCCGGTGCCGACCGCGCTCGCTATGCTCGATTCATCTCGAATCCGCGCAGGTGAGCACGATGAAGAAAACCCTTTTGCTGATTGCCGGTGTAGCCGTGCTGTTGAGCGGCTGCATCGTGGTGCCTGATGGTGGCGGGTATTACGGTGACGGGTATTACCATCACCATCGTCATTGGGATTGATTGCGTGAAGGTCCGGCCGCTTCGCGGCGGACCTGAGCGGCACGGCGGGCCGAGGCCGGCGATTGGCTCGCAGCAGCCGGCCTCGGAACCGGTCACTTGCCGATACAAAACCTGCTGAAAATCACCCCCAGCAGATCGTCCGACGTAAATTCCCCCGTAATCGCATTGAGCTGCTCCTGCGCGAGCCGCAACTCCTCCGCGAACAAATCCAGCGACTGCGCGCGCTGCTCCGCGTGATCGGCCGCCTGCGCCAGATGTTCCTGCGCCGCGCGCAGCGCGATCAGATGCCGCTCGCGCGCCAGATAGACGCCTTCGGCGCCCGCCTGCCATCCGGCGATCCGCAGCAGCTCCGCGCGCAGCATGTCGATGCCGTCGCCGCGCTTCGCCGACAGATGCACTTCCGTCAGATCGCCTGCCGCCGCCGGATGCTCGACGCACGCGGGCACGCCGGTCAGGTCGGTCTTGTTCAACACGCGCACGACCGGCACGCCGTCCGGAAAGCGCGCGGCGATCGTCTCGTCCTCCGGCGTCATCCCCGTACGCGAATCGAGCAGATGCAGCACGACGTCGGCGCGCTCGATCTCGCTCCACGTGCGCGCGATGCCGATCCGCTCGACTTCGTCTTCGGTCTCGCGCAAGCCGGCCGTATCGATGATGTGCAGCGGAATCCCTTCGACCTGGATCGTCTGCGCGACCTTGTCGCGCGTCGTGCCCGCGATCGGCGTGACGATCGCCAGCTCCGCGCCGGCGAGCGCGTTCAGCAGCGACGACTTGCCGACGTTCGGCTGCCCCGCGAGCACCACCGACAGGCCCTCGCGCAGCAGCGCGCCCTGCCGCGCGTCGCCGAGCACATGCGCGAGCTGCTCGCGGATCTTCGCGAGCTTGCCGCGCGCATCGGCCGCCTCGAGGAAGTCGATTTCCTCTTCGGGGAAATCGAGCGTCGCCTCGACGAGCATCCGCAGCGTGATCACGTCTTCGACCAGCGCATGGATCTGCCGCGAGAACGCGCCGTCGAGCGAGCGGCCCGCCGAGCGCGCCGCCGCCTCGGTACTCGCTTCGATCAGATCGGCGACGGCCTCGGCCTGCGCGAGGTCCAGCTTGTCGTTCAGGAACGCGCGACGCGTGAATTCGCCCGGCTCCGCGAGCCGCAGCCCGAAGCCGCGGCCGGCATCGAGGCAACGCTGCAACAGCAGCTGCATCACGATCGGCCCGCCATGACCTTGCAGCTCGAGCACATGCTCGCCGGTGTACGAATGCGGCGCGGGGAAATACAGCGCGATCCCGCGGTCGAGCGGCGCGCCATGCGCGTCGACGAACGGCACGTAGCTCGCGTGGCGCGGCGCGAGCCGCTGCCCGCACAACGCGTCGCTCAACGCCTGCGCGGCCGCCTCGCCGCCGCGCCCGAACGACACGCGGACGACGCCGATGCCGCCCCGGCCGGCGGCAGTGGCAATGGCGACGATCGGATCGGAATCGGTAGCGAGCATGGGAGTCGGATGAATCTGGTGAGCGGACGGTGAATGCTGCGCCCGTACAACACTTTGGGCAGCAGGACGCCGGCATTGTAGCGTGCCGGCCCTCATGCCACCGCCCGTTGCGTGGGCCTCGAACTCGGCCGAATTTATCCCGCCAGGGATAAGTCGAGTACCAACACAGCCTGACCTAGCCTGCTTGTTTCGGACACGTCTGCCCACCACAACGGGCGACCGCTCGGGTCCCCAATTCCATTGCGCATACGTCGACAGGATGGGATTCGTCTGAACAGGCTATCTTTAGCCCATACGGTTGTCTGATAAGTAACAGGGGAATTGCACAATCACCCCATGCCGACACCCGAAGAAAAAGCTGCGTTCTCGGAACGCCTGAAATTCGCCCTGCGGCGCAGCCCGGAGAAGGTCACTGGCGCGACGGAACTCGCGAACCGCTTCAATCTGCGCCACCGCGGCGAGCAGCCGGTTTCGCCGCAAACCGCGCACAAATGGCTGACGGGCCGCACGATTCCCACGCCGGACAAACTCGAAACGCTGGCCAGCTGGTTGCGCGTCGAACTGCATTGGCTGCACTACGGGCCGTCGCCGAGCCTAAACGAGCACGCGACGCCGCAACCGCTGCCGCGCGACGAGCGCTATCCGCCGACTGCGGAAACGATCGAACTCGCGTCGAAGATCGAGGCGCTGGCGCCGCATCAGCGCTACCTCGTTCAGGAACTGATCGAGCAGTTCTACGGCGGCGACGCGAAAGCCGACGCGAAAAAGGCCTGAACGTCAGCAGCCGAACCCGCACCGGCCGCACCCAAAACAAAAAACCGCATGGATCGCTCCATGCGGTTTTTTTACGTGCATCGCGACCGGGCGGGCCGCCCGCGCGTGCGACGGCCGTCAGGCCGGCTTCTTCTTCGCGCCGCCGAGCTTGCGCGTGATGTAGTACTGCTGCGCGATCGACAGCACGTTGTTCACGACGTAGTACAGCACCAGGCCGGCCGGGAAGAAGAAGAACATCACCGAGAACGCGATCGGCATGAACTTCATCATCTTCGCCTGGACCGGGTCCGGCGGCGTCGGGTTCAGGCTCGTCTGCACGTACATCGACACGGCCATCAGCACCGGCAGGATGAAGAACGGATCGCGCTGCGACAGGTCGTGAATCCACAGAATCCACGGCGCGCCGCGCATTTCGACCGACGCGAGCAGTACCCAGTACAGCGAGATGAACACCGGGATCTGGATCACGACCGGCAAGCAGCCGCCGAACGGATTCACCTTCTCGGTCTTGTACAGCTCCATCAGCGCGGCATTCATCTTCTGCGGATCGCTCTTGAAGCGTTCGCGCAGCGCCTGCATGCGCGGCGTGATCTCCTTCATGCGCGCCATCGACTTGTAGCTCGCGGCGGACAGCGGGAAGAACACGGCCTTGATCAGGATCGTCAGCAGCACGATCGCCCAGCCCCAGTTGCCGACCACGCCGTGGATCTTCTCGAGCAGCCAGAACAGCGGCTTCGCGATGATCGTCACCCAGCCGTAGTCCTTCACCAGCTCCAGGCCCGGCGCGATGCCTTCGAGCATGCGCTCTTCTTCCGGACCGGCGAACAGGCGCGCCTGCACGTCGGCCGACTGGCCCGGCGCGATCGCGGCCACCGGCTGCTTCACGCCGACGCGATACAGCGACGGGTCGATTTTCTCAGCGTAGATGTCGCGCTTCACGCCCTGCTGCGGAATCCATGCCGAGGCGAAGTAGTGCTGCACCATCGCGACCCAGCCGTTGTCGGCGGAGTTCACGTAGTCGGCCTTGTTCTTGTCGAGGTCGCTGAAGTTGATCTTCTGGAAGTGCTTCGCGTCCGTGTAGACCGCCGGCCCGAGGAACGTATGCGAGAACATCGGCGTTTCGACCGCCGTGTTGTCGCGCACCAGCTCCATGTAGACCGTCGGCGTGACCGGCGCGGTGCCGACGTTGTCGATCTTGGTGTCGACGCCGATCACGTAGCTGCCGCGCGTGAACGTGTAGGTCTTCACGACCTTCACGCCGCCCTTCACCGGCGACTCGAACGACAGCTTCAGCGTGTTCTGGTCGCCCGTCAGCGACGTCGCGCCCGGATTCAGCTGCGTGTAGACGTCGTTGTGGTTCGGGAAATCGCCGCCGAGCAGGCCCGTGCGCGCCAGATACGTGTGGCCGGCCGTGTGGTCGAACAGCGTGATGTACAGGTCCGGCTGCTTGCCGTCGCCCTGCTTCTTCAGCGTGAGCTTCGCGAGCGTGCCGCCGCGCGTGTCGATTTCGCCGTCGTACACGTCGGTCGAGAACTTCACGAGCTGCGCCTGCGCGGCCGGTGCCGTCGTCGCCGGCGCGGCGCCGGCTGCCGCTGCGGCGGGCGCTTCACCTGCGGTCGTCGTCGCGCCCGTGCCCGATGCGCCGCTCGCGGCCGCGGGGGCCGTCTGCGTGGCGCTCGGGAAGAACATCGACGGGCGTCCATGGTCGCGCTGCCAGTTGTCGTACAGCATGACAGCTGACATGAAGAAGATCACCCATAGGACGGTGCGTTTGATATCCATGCGTTGTCTCAGAGTCGATGGGACCGCGCGTCGGCTTCGCCGCGAGCGCGAATGTCGGAGTTGGGCGGCGGGACGAGGTCGATGCCGCCCGCGGAAAACGGATGGCATCGGCACACGCGCCTGACGGCGAGATACGTGCCGCGCGCGGCGCCATGATACTGGATTGCCTCGCGCGCGTAATCCGAACAGGAAGGATAAAAACGGCAGCGGTCGCCGAGCATCGGGCTCACGGCAACCTTGTAGAAGCGCAGCAACGCGATCAATACCGTTTTCATACCTTGGGCGGCGCCGTGAGACGCCGCGTCAAAACCGGCCGGGCGGACGCGCACGCCGCACCACGGACGGATGCGTCACTCGGACGCGGGCTTCGACGCCCGGCGCGCGATCTCCCGGGCCGCCCTGTCGAGCAACTCGCGGATTTCGGCCGCGCACATCGCCGCGAGCGGGGCGGACGCCGCGCTCGGCAGCGCTTTCTTGTCGAAGCGCGTGTGCTGCCGCAGCAGCAGGTCGTAGCCGGCGAATTCGGCCCGGCGCAGGCGAAACGCGTCGCGCGCCAGCCGCTTCACGAGGTTGCGGGTCACTGCACGCGGCGCATACTTCTTGCCGATGACGAGCCCCAGACGGGCGGGCTGGCCGGTCGGCTTGCCGTAGATCACGAAGTGCGCGGAGCGCCGCCAGGGGCGCAAACGAAAAACGGATGAAAATTCATCCGTTTTCAGAAGTCGCGCAGCTTTCGGGAAGGCGGCTTTCGTCTGCGACGGATTCGCACCCGGCTCGACGGCACCTTCCGCGGCACTGCGGACGGCGGACACAGCGCGCAACCTGCCTTAGATGGCGAGGCGCTTGCGGCCCTTCGCGCGGCGAGCGTTGATGACCTTGCGGCCGCCTGCAGTCTTCATGCGGACACGGAAGCCATGGGTGCGCTTGCGGCGCGTCACGGACGGTTGGTAAGTACGTTTCATGATGTTCTCACTTGTTCGAGAATGTCGAAATTCAGGGGACCGCGTGCCCTTAACCGTAGGCATTCGGGCGAACGCAATCGCCGGGAATACAGGATTGGTTTTCGCGGAACCCGCTATTTAAACCGTTTTTCTCTTGACGGTCAATACTTTACGAGTCGTCCGCCTGTGCCGGCCCGTTCCGATCCGGCCCCGCACCCCACAGCCGCAGCCTGTGGATAAGTCCCGCTGTGGCTGCGTTTGGCGTTAGAATCTCGCCTTATCTCCAAGAATCCCGCACGCCGCTTCGGTGTTCGCCTGCCCGTCCGCCACTGTGACGCAGGCGCCCGACGCACGCTCGCACGACCGCTTCGGGCCTTGTCACGCGACCGCGACAAGGGCGCCGGCGAGCTGCCCTGTGCACGCAAAAAACGACAGCTACTTGATGAACGATTTCTGGCAACACTGTTCCGCACTGCTGGAGCGCGAGCTGACGCCGCAGCAATACGTGACGTGGATCAAACCCTTGGCCCCGGTGGCCTTCGATGCGTCGGCGAACACGCTGTCCATCGCCGCGCCGAACCGCTTCAAGCTGGACTGGGTCAAGAGCCAGTTTTCGGGCCGCATCGCCGATCTGGCCCGTGAATTCTGGAACACGCCGATCGAAGTCCAGTTCGTCCTCGATCCGAAGGCCGGCATGCGCGGCGCGCCCGCGGGCGTCGCTCCGGCCGCGCCGCGCATGCCGCTCACGCCGAACGGCCCCGCCGCGGCGGTCGCCGCGATTGCCGCAAACCTGACCGCACATGCATCGGCCGCGCCGAGCGCGCCGGCCGACGTGCCGCTGACGCCGTCGGCGGCCGCCGCACACCACCTGCACGGCGACGACGCCGACATCGACCTGCCGAGCCTGCCCGCGCACGAAGCGGCGGCCGGCCGCCGCACCTGGCGCCCGGGCCCCGGCGCCGCGCCGGCAAACGGCGCCGAAGCCGATTCGATGTACGAGCGCTCGAAGCTGAACCCGGTGCTCACGTTCGACAACTTCGTGACCGGTAAGGCGAACCAGCTCGCGCGCGCCGCCGCGATCCAGGTCGCGCACAACCCGGGGATCTCGTACAACCCGCTGTTCCTGTACGGCGGCGTCGGCCTCGGCAAGACCCATCTGATCCATGCGATCGGCAACCAGCTGCTGCTCGACAAGGCCGGCGCGCGGATCCGCTACATCCACGCCGAGCAATACGTGTCCGACGTCGTGAAGGCGTATCAGCGCAAGGCGTTCGACGACTTCAAGCGCTACTACCACTCGCTCGACCTGCTGCTGATCGACGATATCCAGTTCTTCTCCGGCAAGTCGCGCACGCAGGAGGAATTCTTCTACGCGTTCGAGGCGCTGGTCGCGAACAAGGCGCAGGTGATCATCACCAGCGACACGTATCCGAAGGAGATCTCGGGCATCGACGATCGCCTGATCTCGCGCTTCGACTCGGGCCTCACCGTCGCGATCGAGCCGCCCGAGCTGGAAATGCGCGTCGCGATCCTGATGCGCAAGGCGCAGTCCGAAGGCGTGAACCTGTCGGAAGACGTCGCGTTCTTCGTCGCGAAGCATCTGCGCTCGAACGTGCGCGAGCTCGAAGGCGCGCTGCGCAAGATCCTCGCGTATTCGAAGTTCCACGGCCGCGAGATCTCGATCGAGTTGACCAAGGAAGCGCTGAAGGACCTGCTGACCGTGCAGAACCGGCAGATTTCGGTCGAGAACATCCAGAAGACCGTCGCCGACTTCTACAACATCAAGGTCGCCGACATGTATTCGAAGAAGCGTCCCGCGAACATCGCGCGGCCGCGGCAGATCGCGATGTACCTGGCGAAGGAGCTGACGCAGAAGAGCCTGCCCGAGATCGGCGAGCTGTTCGGCGGGCGCGATCACACCACCGTGCTGCACGCGGTGCGCAAGATCGCCGACGAGCGCGGCAAGGACGCGCAGCTGAACCACGAGCTGCACGTGCTGGAGCAGACGCTGAAGGGCTGAACGCCGCGCGCACTTGATAATTCGGCCTCCGCCCCAATTTAATTGGGGCGGTTCGGTTTTGAGGCACAATACAGGTTTGACCGCCCCGGCGGCGGCGGGCCAAGAGCCCGGCTGGCGGGGCGCTGCGAGGCTGCTGCGCTGCAGGCCGTTACTCAACGAAGGAACTCTATGCAACTGGTCAAGACCGAACGAGACACCCTCCTCAGGCCGCTGCAAACGGTCAGCGGCATCGTCGAACGCCGCCATACGTTGCCGATCCTCGCCAACCTGCTGATCACCAAGAACGGCCCGGACGTTTCTTTCCTGTCGACCGACCTGGAGCTGCAGATCACCACGCGCGCCGATTTCGGCGTCGGCGGCGACCAGGTGGCGACGACGGTCGCGGCCCGCAAGCTGCTGGACATCCTGCGCGCGATGCCTGACGGCCAGGTCACGCTGTCGCTCGCCGACAAGCGGCTGACCGTCCAGTCCGGCAAGAGCCGCTTCGCGCTGCAGACGCTCGCCGCAGACGAGTTCCCGACCGTTGCGCAGGCCAAGGATTTCGCCGCGAGCCTGAGCGTCCCGCAGAAGTCGTTCCGCCAGCTGCTCGGCATGGTGCACTTCGCGATGGCGCAGCAGGACATCCGCTACTACCTGAACGGCATGCTGCTCGTCGTCGACGGCGACCAGCTGATGGCCGTGGCCACCGACGGCCACCGCCTCGCGTTCTCGTCGATGAAGATCGAAGGCGGCACGTTCGGCCGCCAGGAAGTGATCGTGCCGCGCAAGACGATTCTCGAGCTGCAGCGCCTGCTCGAGGACATCGACGACACCGTCACCATCGACATCGCGCAGACGCAGGCGAAGTTCACGTTCGGCGGCGTCGAGCTCGTGTCGAAGCTGGTCGAGGGCAAGTTCCCCGACTTCCAGCGCGTGATCCCGAAGGCGCACAAGAACACGTTCGAGATCGGCCGTGAAGAGCTGCAGCGTTCGCTGCAACGCGCGGCGATCCTGACGTCGGACAAGTTCAAGGGCGTGCGCTGCATCATCGCGCCGGGCCAGTTGAAGATCATGTCGACCAACGCCGATCAGGAAGAGGCGCAGGAAGAACTCGAAATCGCGTACCAGGGCGACACCGTCGACATCGGCTTCAACGTCACGTATCTGCTCGACGTGCTCGCGAACCTGAAGGTCGACACCGTGCAGGTGAGCCTCGGCGACGCCAGCTCGAGCGCGCTGATCACCGTGCCCGAGAACGACGAATTCAAGTATGTCGTGATGCCGATGCGCATCTGACGCGCTCGACATCGCGATACACACCAGGGGGCGGCAAGCCCCTTTGGCGTTTTTATGGCGAACCGACAACCCGTCCCTTTGGCGTCTTTTGGGCGCCGGGGGCGAGCCAGGAAACTGGAGCGGCCGGCGATTTCTCCTCGCTGAAACGCACCGCGCCGCCACGAGAGTGGCCTCGCAGAACCGGAAGATATCCATGAGTGAACAGCACAATACGCAACCCGATAACAGCAGCTACGGCGCCTCGTCGATCCAGATCCTCGAAGGTCTGGAAGCGGTGCGCAAGCGCCCCGGGATGTACATCGGCGACACGTCGGACGGCACCGGTCTGCACCACCTCGTGTTCGAGGTGCTCGACAACTCGATCGACGAAGCGCTGGCCGGGTACTGCAACGACATCCACGTGACGATTCACGCCGACAACTCGATTTCCGTGACCGACAACGGCCGCGGGATTCCGACCGACGTGAAGATGAACGACAAGCACGAGCCGAAGCGCAGCGCCGCCGAGATCGTGATGACCGAGCTGCATGCGGGCGGCAAGTTCGACCAGAACAGCTACAAGGTGTCGGGCGGGCTGCACGGCGTGGGCGTGTCGTGCGTGAACGCCCTGTCGAGCTGGTTGCGGCTCACCGTGCGCCGCAACGGCAAGAAGCACTTCATGGAGTTCCATCGCGGCATCGCACAGGATCGTGTGCTCGAGCAGGTCGATGGCGTCGAAGTGTCGCCGATGCTCGTCACCGGCGACACCGAGAACCGCGGCACCGAAGTGCATTTCATGGCCGATCCGACGATCTTCGGGACCGTCGAGTATCACTACGACATCCTCGCGAAGCGGATGCGCGAGCTCTCGTTCCTGAACAACGGCGTGCGGATTCGTCTTACCGACCTGCGTTCGGGCAAGGAAGACGATTTCGCGTTCGCCGGCGGTGTGAAGGGCTTCGTCGAGTACATCAACAAGACGAAGACCAACCTGCACCCGACCGTGTTCTTCGCCAACGGCGAGAAGGACGGCGTGGGCGTCGAAGTCGCGATGCAGTGGAACGACAGCTACAACGAAAACGTGCTGTGCTTCACGAACAACATTCCGCAGCGCGACGGCGGCACGCACTTGACCGGCCTGCGCGCGGCGATGACGCGCGTCATCAACAAGTACATCACCGACAACGAAATCGCGAAGAAGGCGAAGGTCGAGACGACCGGCGACGACATGCGCGAAGGGCTGTCGTGCGTGCTGTCCGTGAAGGTGCCGGAGCCGAAGTTCAGCTCGCAGACCAAGGACAAGCTGGTTTCGTCCGAAGTGCGGGCGCCGGTCGAGGAAGTCGTCGCGAAGGCGCTCGAAGAATTCCTGCTCGAAACGCCGACCGACGCGAAGATCATCTGCGGGAAGATCGTCGAAGCTGCACGGGCGCGGGATGCTGCCCGGAAGGCGCGCGAGATGACGCGACGCAAGGGCGTGCTCGACGGCGTCGGCCTGCCGGGCAAGCTCGCAGACTGCCAGGAGAAGGATCCGGCGAAGTGCGAAATCTACATCGTCGAGGGTGACTCGGCAGGCGGCTCGGCCAAGCAAGGCCGTGATCGCAAGTTCCAGGCGATTCTGCCGCTGCGCGGTAAGGTGCTCAACGTCGAGAAGGCGCGCTACGACAAGCTGCTGTCGTCGGAACAGATCGTCACGCTCGTGACCGCGCTCGGGTGCGGCATCGGCAAGGACGATTACAACCTCGACAAGCTCCGCTATCACCGCATCATCATCATGACCGACGCGGACGTCGACGGTGCGCACATCCGGACGCTGCTGCTCACGTTCTTCTATCGGCAGATGCCGGAGATGGTCGAGCGCGGGTACGTGTATATCGCGCAGCCGCCGCTTTACAAGATCAAGGCCGGCAAGGACGAGCGGTATCTGAAGGACGACGCGGAGCTCAACGCGCATATGCTGCGGTTGGCGCTGCAAGGGTCGGAATTGGTGCCTAGCGAGAATGGCGCGGCGATTTCAGGCGATGCGCTCGGGGAGCTGGCGCGGTCGTATCTGCTGTCGCAGAGCGTCATCGGGCGGTTGAGCCGGTTGTATGACCCGGCCGCGCTCGAGGCGATCATGGACGGGGTTTCCATCGATCTTTCCAGCGAGGAATCGACGGAGGCTTCGGCTAGGGCTCTGCATGCGGCGCTGCATGACGAGACGCTGAAGAATGAAGTGCGCGTGGTGCCTTCGTATGATCCGGTGCGGGAGCTGCGGTCGCTGCGCGTTGAGCGGGCGCATCACGGGAACGTGCGCGTTTCCGTCATCGATGAAGAGTTCCAGCATACGGCGGATTATCAGCAGCTGGTGACTACTGCCAAGACGTTCGAAGGGCTCATTCAGGCCGGTGCGGTGATCAAGCGCGGTGAGCGCAGCATGGCCGTGACCGACTTCAAGAGCGCGATGAAGTGGCTGCTGGCCGATGCTGAGCGGAACGTTTCGAAGCAGCGTTATAAGGGACTCGGGGAGATGAACCCCGAGCAGCTGTGGGAAACGACCATGGATCCGACCGTGCGGCGTCTGCTGCGCGTGCAGATCGAAGACGCGATCGCGGCGGATGGGATCTTTACTACCCTCATGGGGGATGAGGTCGAGCCGCGTAGGGCGTTTATCGAGTCGAATGCGTTGCGGGCGGGGAATATTGATGTTTAACAGCGAATGTAGACGTAGGGCGCCAGAGTAAGTGCGACTGGCGCCACAGTTTTGCGACTGGACGCCGAAGTTGGTGCAACTAACCTACCTGTCGCGCGCCATGTTTTATGATAGACAGCCGCGGAGTCATAATCTGCCGGTCCGGGGTTTGAATCCCTGATTCGCCAGCACCATTCAAAAACCAACCGTTCTCGGTTGGTTTTTTTTCGCCCGTTCCCCCCAAGTGTCGGCGCGGTTTTCGGGCATGGCCTCGCGAGCGCCACTCCTGCGAACTCGGCGTTTCCACTCCCGCTGACGCCTCTCTGTTCTCCTTTTTCTCTGGTGGTCACCCTACGCCTTCAACACCTCGAATCACTCGGTCCCGTTCCACCGCGTGCCGAAGGCCGATCCCGGCCGTGCGCCCCCGTACATCTGCCCAGCAGGGTATTGGACGATTGGCTTCGGCCGAGGCTGGTCGCGCGACGTGAAGCCGAAACCACCGCACTGCAGTAACCGGCGAGCCGGTCAGGCCCAAACTTCATCCAGATTCTTTGCTGCGAGTAGTTTGTCCCGAAGCGCGTAGCGTGAAGACTGCATATTCACGTCGGTGACTTCTGGACGAGGAATCGGAACAATCGCAGTTGCTGCCTCCTTGAAGTTGATCTTGTACTTGCCCGTGTCGTTGTAGGGAACAATCGACTCGATCTCGGCAATGTGCGTGATCGCTGCGATGGGGGCCACCTGATACGCCGCGATGTACCTCAGCTTGGAGATGTGCTTTGCATTGATCCGGACGGCGTACCAGCAGTTCTTGTCGAGGAAGGTGTCCTTGAAGCCCTCATCCCGAGCAGGCACGACAATCGTGTCGAACTTGTCGCTGTCCGACCCAATCGGCTGCACCTGATCCGACACATCTTCAATCTTCGATGGCGTGAACGCATTGATGCCGAGCATCGGCAGGATCAACAACATATCCGCCAGAAAGGCTTGTGCCGTTGCCTTGGCGGCAGGGGCCATCGTGGGCTCGGTTGGATTGTTCTTGTTCAGCAGGATCGCACGATCATACTTCTTGGCCAGCGCGACAAGGGCAGACTCAAGGTACTGCACCTCAGTCTTGCCGATCTTGTGGTTCCGATCAAAGAAGTAGACGCCCCACACCCATCCCTCTTTGTTGGCAACGTGGTTCTTGAGCCGCTCACCTACCGGGTCGGCCTCTCCGATATAAATCGTTTCCTCTGCGGCATTGCCCGCAAGAATGTAGATGCCCGCCTGAGAAATGCCAGGTTCCTGCTTCAGGACACCGGCCAACTCCTTCGTGAACACGACGCCGTAACCCGACCAATTGGACTTGTCAACATGACGTATCCCCTCTGGATCACCAGTGGTCGCGAAGAGCGTGATTGAAAAGGGTTGCATAGCCATCTCACTTCACCTCGAAGCGCAGGAAGTCCGAAAGCCGCTTCGATTCCGTGATCTCATCGTGCGGGACTAGCAGGTACTTCCAGGGCTTGGTGCCAACCCCCGCTGCGTGGTCTGAGGCGTGCTTGCACCAGCGAGCTGCCGCAGCGGCTTTCGCTTGCACCTCTTGGGTATTGATGTCGGTTCGCGCCTTGGTCTCCACCATGAAAATCGTCGAGTCCGTTTCGGCAACGAAGTCGGGGATGTACTCCGGCTGTTCGGTGCCCAGCTTGTAGTAGATCTGGAACTGCCCCTTGGCAGGCTTGAACCACTTCGAAGCATCACGCTCCAGAATGATTGCAAAGCGGCGCTCGGTATCCGAGTCGAATTTCTGGAGGGGGTACAGGCACCGAGCAAACCCGCCGAACAGCATCTGCTTGATGCGGCTTGTCTCGGTGACTGTTTCCCGGAAGTGGTGCGCCGTCTGACCTGCCGTGGCCGTGTAGTTGCACGGCTTCAGCTCAGTGAAGCCACGGCTGACCTGCACTTCATACTCGGTCGCTTCTTCCCAGAAATGCGCCATCATCTGGGCGTGAATCTCGCGCGCGATCAGGCGGCGATCTCGGTCCAGCACACTGCGGGCCTCATCTTCGGAGAGATACCCCTGCAAGTGCTGCACCATCTGGCTCGCAAGGTCGTATAGCAGGTCTGCGTGGGTGAAGTAGTCGATGTCATCGAAGTCCACCAGCGCGTGAACCACATAGTCCTCCGGCCGCTGCTCTTTCAGGCCGATCTCGGCGGCCAGCGTGTCCTGCTCATTGGTGCGCAGGTTGTGGATGACGATCTCGCGCTCGCCGGGCTGAAGGTGAAGCTGGCTCACGTCGAGCTTGAACGGATGAAAGCCCGTCGTGACCTCCCCGGTCGGCACCACTGCGATACGGGGAATGTCGATGGTCTGCTGAACCACGATCTCCGTGGTCTTCGCCACCACTGCCGATAGATCGAGTGCAGGCCCTCCCTCATCAACGCCTGCCAGCAAGTTGCCTTGCATCGGCTTCAGGCGCTCGGCCACCTCGGCCAGGATTTCCTTCTGTACCTCGGGCTTCAGCAATGCACTACTGGTTGGAACAAGGTCGCGCTTGGCCTCGAGCTTGCCGATGACATCCATGACGACGCGCGCGGCCTGCTTCTCAACGTCCGTGGTGAAGACCGGTGCCGGTGCTGGGGCCGCTGGCGCTGTACCAGCGGTAGCACCATTGCCAGCCGGAGCCACCGTCACCACGGGCGTATCCGTCAGACCAAGGCGAGTCATTGCCCCCGATCCCACCTGCACACTGACCTTCTTGTCGTCTGCGCTCGGCGCATCCAGGATGACTTGCTTTAGGCGAATCGGAGAATCGCCTCGGTTCGCCTCGTCGATGATCTCCTGGAATTTGTCGTGCGCGACGATGTTCAAGCGATCCACCGACGCGACGCCGGTGCGCTTGCCGTAGGGCAGACGCAGGCCGCGACCGATGGACTGCTCGATCAGCGTGCGCGCATTAGCGGCGCGCAGCGGAACGATGGTGTAGAGGTTGGTCACGTCCCAGCCTTCTTTGAGCATGTTGACGTGAATCACGATCTCGGTCGGCTCATCCACGCTTTCCACCGCGAGCAAGCGGGTGATCATTTCTTCCTCTTCCGCGCCGGTGCGGCTAGAGTCGACCTGAATCACCTTGCCCTGGTAGCGCCCCTCGTAGAAGGCTTCTGACTCCAGAAGCGCCAAAAGTTGCCCCGCGTGCGTGGTATCACGCGCAATCACGAGCATGAAGGGCTTCACCACCTTGACGCCGTTTTCGCGAGCGTAGGTCAACAACTCGACCTTGGTGGTTTCGTGCAGGCGCACGCCGTCTTCCAGCTTGGTCTTCTCGATTTCCTCTGGCGTGTGCGCCTTGGCGTCGAAGTTGCGCTGGGTGACGACAGCCGGTTCTTTGACGAAGCCATCATCCATTGCGCGTGCCAGCGGGTAGTCCATCACAACGTTCTTGAACGGAACCGGCCCACGGGTAGATTCCACAAAGGGCGTCGCGGTTACTTCAAGGCCGAACAGCGGTTTGAGTTCGTTGATGGATCGCACACCCGCGCTGGCCCGATAGCGGTGCGACTCGTCCATCAGCAACACGAGGTCTGGCAGGTTGGCCAGGTGATTAAAGTAGCTGTCACCCAGCACCTCCTTCATCCGTTTGATGCGAGGCTCCTTGCCGCCACGCACCTCTGAGTTGATTTTTGAGATATTGAAGATGTTGATGCGCACCTCACCGAACAGCTCGCCGCCGGTGACGTTCTGCTGGTCGTAGTTATCGCCAGTAATTACCCGTGGCGAGTTGATGGCAAATTCGCCAATCCCCTTGAACACATACTTCGGCGTGTTGGGCGTGAAGTCGGTGATCAGTTTGTTGTAGATCGTCAGGTTTGGGGCCAGCACGAAGAAGTTGTTGATGCCATGCGCCAGATGGAGATAGGCGATAAACGCTCCCATCAAGCGCGTCTTGCCCACGCCCGTAGCGAGAGCGAAGCACAGCGAAGGGAATTCCCGCTCGAACTCTTCTAGCGTAGAGAACTCGGCTTTCAACGTGGCAAGAATGGCCGCCAAGTCTTTTTGTTCAGTGGCGCGCTCGTGGCTCAATAGCTCGGGGGCGGCTTCGAGCGCGCGCGCCAACTTCGAGAGAGATTCTGCCTGGGGCGGGCGAAGAGACAGACGACCGGTGACGGCGTTCAGGACGCGTGCATTCATTATTCGTTCTCCCCAAACAGTCCGCCCTGTCCCGGGGCAGCTTTCTTGCTCTTCGATGATTTGACGGCGTTGACAACAGCTGCAGACTCAGGCATCTCAACCTGTGCCATCGGCAGGTTCGCCACGTTCAAGCTGTAGTCATCGCGGCCCCAGTGGCAGCGCGCCAACACCATCTTGGGGATTTTCTTCAGGGTCAGATTTGGCCAGCGCTCCGCCGCCTTGGCGGCAGTCACGCCGTGGAAGGCTGAGCAGCACACGAGCAGGCTCTTGTCGCCGCCGACTTCATCGGACTGAACCGCACCGGGAATCGTGGAGGCCGGTTGGTTTAAGTTAATGCAGGCACTTCAGCAGCATTTCTGAGTTGCCTGTAGTAGTTTGCCTCAGCCTCGGCGGGCGGGATATAGCCGAGCGGTTCCATCAGCCGATGATGGTTGTACCAGGCGACCCATTCCAGCGTTGCCAGTTCGACGGATTCCCTCGTTTTCCAAGGGGCGCGCCGATGAATCAGTTCCGTCTTGTAGAGACCGTTGATCGTTTCAGCCAGCGCGTTATCGTAGCTGTCGCCACGGCTGCCGACGGACGGCTCGATACCCGCCTCGGCCAAACGTTCGCTATACCGAATGCTGACGTATTGAGCCCCCCTATCGGAGTGGTGTATCAAGGTCCCATCGTCGCCCGGTTGGCGCGCGTACAGCGCCTGTTCGAGCGCATCCAGAACGAAGTCCGTGCTCATCGACGAACTGACGCGCCAACCGACG